>CAMDJN010000029.1 GCA_945900795.1 Rickettsia typhi
TAATCATCCTCCCCTTGAGGGAGGATCGAAGAGCGTAGCGATTCGAGGAGGGGTAAAAATAATTAAGTTTTTAGTTCCTAGCCCCTCACCGAATCGCCTTACTTCGTAAGGCTCTTCGACTCTCCCTCAAGGGGAGAGTGATTAGACCGAGTAATTTCCCGCGCGGGAAGGGGTAAATGCCCCTTCCAGCCCCGGGAAATGCCCAAGGGAAAAGGAATTATTTTTTTGCAAAAGCGGATTTGCGACAGTCCCGGTTCTACTCTTGGCAAATACTCAATCCCCGCACAAACAAGCCAGAATCAACCCCCGCACAATCCAGCAAGGAGTCAAAAAGATTGTCGTGAGATAAGTTTTTTAGAGCGATTTTGTTTTTGGCAAAAGCAAATTTTTCTCGGTAAAATTTGTTTTTTACCAACTTGTCCGTCATATAAAAAAACATCGGGACTTGGTTCATGACGCTGTCGCTTTGGTCAGAATTGCCGTTGGCATAAACTCCATTTTCTCCCAAAAATATTCCGTGATCAGAAACAAAAAATAAAATTGAGTTAGTGTTTTTGAGAGAATCAATCACCCGTGACAAAAAATAATCTGTGTACAAAACGCTGTTGTCGTAGCTGTTAAGCACTTCATTATCTTTACAGGAAGACTCTGCCGTCAAACATTCCGGCTGAAATATTTTAAAATTTTTAGGGTAACGATTGTGAGTTCGAATGTGGCTTCCAAATGTGTGCAGAACAACAAAATTATCTCCGCTACCTTGTACAACCTTGTCTAAGTAAGGCAGCAGGGCTTCGTCATAAATATTATCTAATCGATTTACTGCCTGAAGCCTGTCACGAAAGAAATAATCCTCTGCCTCCGAAGCCAAGATCGTCAGCATACCATTGCCAAATTCTTTGGAGCTTTGCGCTGAGTACCAATGGGTCTTGAAACCAATTTCACCAAAGAGCGCGACAATGCTTTTTTCTGGAGGGATGTCGACAAAATCAGCTTTAGTTCGATGTGACAACATTGAAGTCAGTGAACCGGTGGTGGCATTAAAAGATGCCGCTACAGTAAAATTCAAAAGATTGGGAGTTGTTGCCATCCTAGGCATGGTGACCCTTGTGTAACCATTAAGATTCACATGATCCGCTCTCAAAGATTCACCAATCACCAAAATAATATTCAAATTTTCAGTTTTTTTCTGGCGACTAAATTCATAAAAATTACTAAGGCTAACTCGTTTGACGCCTTGATTCATCTGCCTATGAAAACGTCCAAAATAATCGTAGAGTGACCTAACGTAATTAACGGGAGAATATTTGATGAAGGAAGTTTTTAATATTGGATGTGGCAAAAATAACAGATGTATCACGCCCAAAAAAACTAAACATACAGCCGAAGTAATGAGCTTTTTTTTATAATTAGTTTTTGAAATATCTGCCCGAATAATAAAAAAAACAGGAATGGCTGCGAAGAAAAAATAGATTGCCAGAGAATAATCCACCACTTCGTCAATGTGACCAAGACTGCTTAAAGCATTAGCAATCATGGATCCATCAAGGATGGTGCCGAATTTATTTAGGATGTAAAAATAGCCCGTCGAAATGACGAAAGTGGTCACTAAAAATATTTTTAGCAAAAATTTATTAAGACTCAGAGACAAAAAGAACAAAACCAAAACAGATGTTATTGCAAAAATTTCTAACACAAAAATCGTGATTTTTGAGACAGAAAAATCTGCAAAGCAGAGTAAAAACTCTAACCTGATGGTTCTAAAATTGTAGAGGAGAACGAGGCAAAACGAGCTAATGAGGATAAGGCGGAGATCTGTAATTCTTATTACAGTAGAGAGATTTCTTTTAAACATTTGCGTTAGAGGTGTGACGTTTAATACCCCAGACGTATGACAACCTCGGATATGTCCTCATCTGAATCACCTTCCATCTCTTGTTCATAACTTTTAATGTAACAAAGAGCGTTCTTTTTGTCTTCACAATAATAGATCGAGCCTTGTATCGCGTATCTATTGCCGGACTTTAATTTTGGCAATTTAACCTGATTTTTTTTAATCGCGTTCCAGTCAAAATTCGCAACTAAATTTGCCTGGCTCTTCTTTTTCAATTCTAATAGATTTACAAAACTTGGCCCTAATTCATTGATTTTCCATCCAGATTTAAGATCGATCTTGAGTGAAATTTCACTGCCAGATTTTACTTTGATTGCCTCACTCTTTTGCAAATTGGGAAGATATTGTAAAAACCCCTCCTTCGGTAACTTTAAAGGCGGCATGACGTTGAGAACTTCTGAATCGGAATATCCATAACGATCAATAATGACAATACGATTATTGTTTGAATCCGCTATGTAAAAACTGTTGAGCACGGGAACGATATCTTCTGGTTCATCAAATTCTGTTTTCTTTCCAACCGCATCACCACTGGCTTTACCACCGATTAAGTCACGTATTTGCAAAGATGCAAAATCATATCTTCTGATTGAGTGGTTAAAACTATCAACGATGTAAGCTCCTGTGTCATCCACCGTAATTGCTAATGGATTCTGCATCAGGGCTTTCAACTTATCGCCATTGACATGTCCAGACTCATTCAGCCCTTTTCCGATCAAAGTTTTTACTTCTCCATCTTTACTAATAACTCGTAGCGATGAACTTCCGGAATCGGTGAAGTACAGTTTGTGATCGTAGTAAGACATGCTAGAAGTTTGCGCCAAAGAATTATTTGGATATTTACCATCCCTCATTTCTTTCAAACCGTCGCCAGCTAAAACTGAAATTGTGTTTTTCTTTAAGTTGTAAAGCAGTATTTGATTAGTGCCCGAATTTGCGATTGCGATGCTACCTTTTTTGTTTTCATCTAAAGAAAAAAATTCCAGATCGCTTGGGGAAGAGAGGGCGACACCATTGGCATCATGGACTTTATTATCTTGGATTATTGATCCATTTTTTCCGGTTCCAATTAATGTGGTCACTTGTTGAGTTTCAAAATCAATAACTCGAATTGCATGGTTTCCAACATCTGCAATGTAAAGCTTCTTTGAACTGTAAGCTAAACCACGAGGATTTCTGAATAAGGCGGTTTCAAAATTTCCATCCTTAAAGCCACCATTCAACCCATCTACTCCTGAACCAATTTGAAGGATTATTTCTCCAGAAAGAGTGGTAACGATGATATTATTTTTACCACTATTACTGATGAAGAGCGCGGGATTGTGCCCTGATTTGTAGGAAAAGTCTGAAGTGTATTCTAGCCTAGTTGGAAAACTTAAAACATTGCTGATCATGTCATGCTTTTCGAGCACTATTGGGAGTGAATTACGATTGAGTTGGTATTTATATTTCGACACCAGGTTTTTGATGTCTTTCTTAAGTCCTGCAAAACCACTTTTTTCATCATAGACCTTTACCGCCGCACCGTGCGGATTAATCAGAACCAGTGTTGGCCAGGATTTTATATTGAATTTTTTTGAAATTTTTAGATCAGAATCGTTGATGACAACATGCTCGATATCGCGCCTTAAAATTGATTTCTTTATTGCGCCACGATTCTTCTCATTTTCGAATTTTGGAGAGTGAATACTTATTACCATGAGCTTACTACCAAATTCATCTTCTAACTTTTTGATGTCAGCTATGGATCTGGTGCAAGCGACACAAGAATAATTCCAGAAATTGAGTAATAGAATTTTATCTTTGAAGTCTGATTGCTTGAGTTGACGCGCTGAATTGAACCATTGCTCATCATTGTTTGCGACTATTTTTCCCGCATCAGAAACGCGGAAGGTCGCGGAAAAAAATACATTCGAAACTAAAGAAAATATTGCCCAAAGCACAATCAGCGAGGAGGCTATTAGCAATACAAATGATTTATCTTTTTTACTGAGTTTCATATAAAAAATCTGATTAACCGATGGGAGTCTCTAAAAATTAGATTTTTTTTTAGAAATTTTTAGGCAACAAATTTTTGAGCAGGTAAGCGTACTTAGAGGTACGTGCTCGCGAGAAAATTTGGTAACAACAAAATTTACAAAAAAAGCAATTTTTAGAGGTTCCACGATCATTGTGGCTCCAAAGCTCTCCAGAAGCCATTGTCCCAAAAAACATTTTCAATAGCAGAGGCAATAGCTCTGTTAATATTCTTTTCATTGGTCCATGAAAATGGGGTGCCAAGATGAACATTGCTATTGGCGCCATGATATTGCCTGGCGTAGATAGTAATGTTATTAACGCTTTTAATCGTTACGCTTAAAACGAATTTTATATTTGACGTAACTGTAAAAAATCCAGTCTCAATATCATATGAAAGGAAGGCGGGATCGATGATAATTTTAAAACCTTTACCCGGTCTAAATCCGGCGCTTTCTAACTTAACCCACATATTCTCAGCAATCGCGAGGCCAACATTATTTTTACTTCTAATTGACCCGCTACCCCATACTGACCACCTCTTTCCAATAAGTACATTGCTCTTATGGCTGCTGAATTCAATCGAGATCTTCTCCTCGCTAATAAGCGGAATTTGGGTATGTATTTGTGGATTAATTTTTACTGCATGAGGAAGCATGTAGTAACAAGACGACAATGACAGCAGCAATGGTAATAGGAAAATTTTTTTCATTGCAGAAAGGTCTGATATACCAAACACGATTGAAGATACCGAACTCTGTTTGGTATATGAGGACCCCGCAAGCCAAGAATTCTTGCCAAGAATTTTTGCCAAGAATTTTTGGGGGGCGCGACTCGTGTCGCGTAAAAATAAAAAATATACCCGATCAATTTCTTGAAATTAGTTGGGTATATACCCATTCCAAATGCATGAAGCGTCGCTTATTTGGACGCACATTTTAGAATCTAAGAAATTTTTGAGAGGCAAAAAATAATAGGTCGATAGCCCGTCCTAAAGAATTTAGCCTAAAAATTTAGCCTAAAAATTTAGGACGGGCTCTTAGATTTTGTAAGGGCTTTACAATCCTATAAAATCTAAGTCAAAAGATGATAGAGTGACCTAAAAGAACTCTCCCCTTCTAGCCTTTTTCTTCCTAGCGATACTCTCTTCTGCTCTTCTCTTCTTTTTTTCTGAAGGTTTTTCGTGAGCCTTTCTTCTTCTCGCTTCTTTAACCAAGCCTTCTTTCTGAGCTTTCTTACGAAAGACTCGTATTGCTACCTCTAAATTACTTTTACCTTGAACTACAACTTCCATACAATTTACCTCCTACGGCACCTAAATTAAATTACTAAAATATGATTATATTTTTTTTTGGGAAGATATTTGCTGTGGATCAATCCAAGAAATATTGCCGTCTTTACGATGATAAACCACGTTCAACCTACCATTTTGTTTATTGATAAACACTAGTGCTGGAAGGTTTGCGAGATCCATCTTCATCACGGCCTCATCGACATTTAACTCTTCAATGACTGTGTTTTTTTCACTAATCACCTTTACAGAACTATCGAGCTGAGTTTCATTTTCTGATTCTTCACTCTCCATCTCTGCAAAAAGGTTATATTCAAGCGGTGGAAGGACATATTTCGTTGCGTCTATTGAGTAATTTGGTTCAACAGATTTTAAGCCTCCACCATTGCGACGATAATTTTTGATCTTTCTTTTATAACGGCGAAGCTGCTTTGTTGCCTTTTCCAAGGCCTCATTAAATGCACCGTAAGCGTCACCAGCTTCGGAATCACTCTTTACAGTAATACCACCACCGACACCCTCATTAACCGTAATAAGAGATTTGAACAAATGGCCGTCTTTCGTAAAATGAACTTCTGCATTGATTGCTTTTTCAAAATGCTTCGTAACAGCTTTTGCCAAATTTTCTTCAACATAACTAACTAAAGATTGGCCGATATCCATATTAGCACCAGTAACTCTGATTTGCATATTTGTAAATTATTTTAATGTTAAACTAGGGTGTGTTAGGAAATTTGATTAATGACATGGTGCAAAATGCCACCTTGCTTAAAATATTCAACTTCATCACCAGTATCAATGCCGCAGGTTAATACGACTTCTTGCTTAGATCCACCAGGTTTTGTGATGATGCATTTTAGATCTTGTCTTGGCCTGATATTGTTATCGATCCCCAAAATATCAACCAATTCATCTCCGATTAATCCAAGAGATTTACGATTATCACCGGTTTTAAAAAGCAAAGGAAGAACTCCCATGCCAATTAAATTTGAGCGATGAATTCTCTCAAAACTTTCAGCAATTACCGCCTTTACTCCAAGAAGATATGTGCCCTTTGCAGCCCAGTCGCGAGAAGATCCTGTGCCATATTCTTTTCCAGCAAAAATAACTAATGGAATATTTTTTTCCTTGTAAGCCATTGCTGCATCATAAATTGAAACTGATTCATTCACGGCAGATTTTTCACCAAAAATTTTTGTAAATCCTCCCTCTTTAACGCCACCAAGAATTTCGTTTTTAATTCTAATATTAGCGAAAGTGCCGCGCATCATGACTTCATGATTACCACGTCTTGCACCGTAAGAATTAAAATCCTTTTTTTCAATTCCCTTGGAAGTTAGATAAATAGCAGCTGGAGAGGTGGATGAGATATTGCCGGCAGGAGAAATATGATCAGTTGTGATTGAATCACCAAATAATGCAAGAACACGTGCACCCTTGATTTCGTTGGAGTTAGACTGAATTGATTCTGAAGAATTTTGACTCTCAACGTTGTCAAAAAAATTCGGCAAACGAATGTAGGTACTATCCGGATTCCAAGCGTAAGTACTGGATTTACCGACTTGAATTTTCTGCCAAGCCACATCTCCCGTAAGAAGATCAGCATATTTTTTGGCAAAGATTTCACGCGTGACATGCGCATTGATCACGGCATCAATTTCAGATTTACTTGGCCAAATATCCTTGAGAAAAATTTTCTCTCCTGACATTGAAGTGCCAATTGGGTCCGTTGCGAGGTTGGTCTTCAAGCTTCCGGCTAAAGCGTAAGCAACCACAAGTGGTGGTGAAGCTAAATAATTTGCTTTTACTAGAGGATGAACGCGCCCTTCAAAATTGCGGTTCCCGGATAATACAGCGCCAACTAAAAGATTTTTTGATTTGATGGCGTCTTCGATTTGATGATGAAGCGGACCAGAATTTCCAATGCAAGTTGTGCAACCGTAACCAACCAAATAAAATCCAAGTTGATCAAGATATTTTTGCAAACCTGAATTGATGAGATATTCACTAACTACTTGCGAACCAGGTGCTAGCGAAGTTTTGACATGACTTTTTGTTTTCAATCCAAACTCTGCAGCTTTTTTTGCAAGCAGGCCTGCAGCAATTAAAACCGATGGATTTGAAGTATTGGTACAAGAGGTAATTGCCGCGATGACAACATCTCCGTCACCAACATCGCCATTCAATTCTGGAATTAAAATTCTGCCTTCATGAACTGTGCCGAGCTCCTTTTGCATCGCATCAAAAGACTCAACGACTTGCGTCAGAACAACTCTATCTTGCGGTCTTTTTGGACCAGCTAAACATGGCTCAATGCTTGAAATATCTAGCTCTAACACTTCTCCAAATTCTGGCTCGAGATTGTAATTCTCAACAAACATGCCTTGAGCTTTAGCATATTTTTCAACAAGCTCAATGGTTTCATCACTACGCGCTGTGAGCTTTAGGTAGTCTAATGTAATTTGATCAATCGGAAAAAGTCCGCAAGTTGCGCCATATTCGGGTGCCATATTTGCAACAGTGGCACGGTCTGCAAGTGAAAGTGATGGAAGTGCAGGACCAAAAAATTCAACAAATTTTCCAACCACACCTTTTTTGCGAAGAGTTTGTGTAATGGTTAGAACCATGTCTGTTGCAGTTACACCTTCGCGTAACTTTCCACTAAGTTTAAATCCGATAACTTCAGGAATCAGCATTGACACAGCTTGGCCAAGCATTGCCGCTTCAGCTTCAATTCCACCAACTCCCCAGCCTAGAACTGCCAAACCGTTAACCATCGTGGTATGGCTGTCGGTTCCAACAACGGTGTCGGGGTAGGCCAACAACTCGCCATCCGCATCTTTACTCCACACAACGCGTGCTAAATTTTCTAGGTTTACCTGGTGACAAATACCGGTCCCAGGAGGAACGGCACGAAAATTATCAAAAGATTTTTGTGCCCATTTTAAGAATTCGTAACGTTCAGAATTACGCTCAAATTCAATATCGACATTTTTTTTGAGAGAGTCTTTTGACCCGTAAGAATCAACCTGCACCGAGTGGTCTATTACCAAATCAACAGGAACAAGTGGATTAATTTTTTTTGGATCTTTTCCAAGTTTTACAACAGCATCACGCATCGCTGCTAAATCAACAACGGCAGGCACGCCGGTAAAATCTTGCATAAGAACACGCGCAGGAGAAAATGTAATTTCAATACGTTTTGATTGATCTTTTACTGAATCGATTAGTGATGTGATGTGCTTCTCAGAAATAATCTCGCCATCGAAATTTCGAACCAGATTTTCGAGAAGGATTTTGAGACTGAATGGTAGCTTTGAAATATCTCGCCCAAGCTTTGTAGCAACATCGCTAAGAGAGAAAAATTTATAATTTTTTACTCCTACTTTTAGCGAGGATTTTGTAACAAATTTTGACATTTTGTGGATTTAATAAAGATCTGCTGTAAGAGTCTGCGCAATGGCGTACATGAAAAATCCAGGTTTTTTAGAGATTTATTTACCTGTCACCACCACTGCCTCCTTTAAATTTAGGCACACTAATTGATTTTATTTTTTTGACATTATTAGCACTGATGTCACCAACTTCTCTTCTGCCACCCTTGCCTCCACTCCTTTTGTTGTATGGGTCTGCACTAAATGGAGAGGATGTCTTTTTGATAAAAGACGGTTTTTGCTCTTCAGGTTTTATTTCGATATTTGTCATAAATTGTCTTCTAAAATTTGCGTTGTTTGTCTTGTAGCCGTCCTAAATCTTTTTTAGCCACAGCCCTTGTTTATTGCGTAGCACTAACAAACCAGTTAGGACTTGTTGAAGAGACATCTCTCATGAATGTCCAAACATCAGACACTTCTTTGATTTCATTCTTCACACCCTGCGTAATTTCACCGGCGCCGTTAGACAGGTAATTAATTTGTTTGGAAGTAAAGCGAACGGTAATCGATGCGAGGCTGGCAAGTGAAGATGCAGAAATTATTTCAGATTTTTCAATCGCGATTAGATTAGTAACAAGAGCTTCGGAATTAGCTTTTCTTTGATTTACAACCCCTTCAAAACCTTGATAAATTTTTACCGAAAGAAGGAGTTTAAGAGTCTCTAAATCACCTTCAGCAAATGCTTTAAGAACCATTTCAAAAGCAGATCTCGCGCCATTAATAAAAAATTTAGCATCAATTTTGCAAGACTGTAGAATGCTCAGAAAATTTTGTTTTGTGGAATCGTCTAAACTGTCCAAGATAGCCTGCTCCTCAGAATCTATCACTTGCATTTGTGTATGCGCTTTATCTTTTGAATCAGGATTCGTAGCAGGATTTATACATCTCATCATTGCATCTTTTTTATCAAGAACTTGATTTTGTATTGCAAAGATTTCTGCCTTTCTTTTTGCTACTCTTTCTTCGATTTGCTGTTTTTCTACTTCATCAATTTGCCCAAGGTGCTTCTTAAGTTTGAGAAAGATGAAGCAGGTTATTGCGGCTAGGATGATGATATCCATGTTAAGTTACGACATTTATGTTTTCCTAGGAGCCCGTCCTAAATCTTTTTAGGGAACCTCTAAAAATTGCTTTTTTTGTAAATTTTGTCGTTACCAAATTTTCTCGCGAGCACGTACCTCTGAGTACGCTTACCTGCTCGAAAATTTGTTGCCTAAAATTTCTAAAAAAAAATCTAATTTTTAGAGGTTCCCTTTAGTAATCTTTGGTTTAATGAACTCTCACCTTGAAGGGGGGGGTTATTAAAACGTCGCTGAATAAAGATTTGAGACAGTGGGGCAAGCGACGGGATTCGAACCCGCGACCCTCAGAACCACAATCTGATGCTCTAACCAGCTGAGCTACGCCTGCCAAATAAACAAGGGACTCGAGGAAGCTAAAAGGCGATCCCTCTTTGTCAAGATGGGCCGGAGCCTTGTTGGGATTGCTATTAAAGAGAGTTAAACAGTTTTATGGGACTGTCGCAAATCCGCTTTTGCAAAAAATAATTCCTTTTCCCTTTGGCATTTCTTTTTTTCGTGACGCAGTGTACAAGCGCGGGTAAATGAGAAGCGAAAGGTAGGATTTGCAACAGTCCCTTTATGGAACCTCTAAAACACAACTTACCACAACTACAATCCAAGGGAACCTCTAAACACAAAAAACATCAAAATACATTGCTAAATTGGGCGATGAAAATGGAATTTCTTCAACTTGAGGAAACCTCTAAAAATTAGATTTTTTTGAGGTTCCATTGAATTTCCGATTCAAAACTTCAAAACTAAAAAGCCGCCCTCAAACGCTAAACACTGTTAGCTAACAGTGTTTAAACATTTTTACTCGCAAAGTTTATGAAAAGAATTTTAGTCACAGGCGGCGCCGGATTTCTTGGGTCTTTCTTATGCGAGAGATTGCTAGAACAAGGCAACGACGTCATTGCGCTAGATAATTATTTCTCAGGAAGAAAAAAAAATATTGAGCATCTTTTTTCCAATCCACGCTTTGAAGCAATACGTCACGACGTAACGCAACCGATCCATTTGGAAGTTGACGAGATTTACAACTTCGCCTGTCCAGCCTCTCCAATTCACTATCAGCACAATCCGGTTCACACAACAAAAACTTGCGTTATGGGCGCAATTAACATGCTTGAATTAGCGCGCAACGTGAAGGCCAAAATCATTCAGGCTTCTACGTCTGAAGTTTACGGAGATCCATTGGTTCATCCGCAAAGCGAGGAATATTTCGGAAATGTGAACACCATTGGCGCACGCTCTTGTTACGACGAAGGAAAGCGCGTTGCAGAAACTTTGTTCTTCGACTATCACAAACAATACGGAGTTGAAATTAAGGTGATTCGCATCTTCAACACATATGGCCCGCGAATGTCTATCAACGATGGGCGCGTTGTTTCGAATTTTATCGTTCAGTCTTTGAAAGGCGAAGACATCACTGTTTATGGCAATGGAGATCAAACCAGATCTTTCTGCTATGTTGATGATTTGATCGATGGAATTATCGCCTTTATGAACTTAGATAAAAATGAACAAGGCCCAATTAACTTAGGAAATCCTAGTGAATTTACAATTCTTGAGCTTGCTGAAAAAGTCCTAAAACTTACAAAATCACGATCAAAAATTATCTTTAATCCACTTCCAGAAAATGATCCTATGCAGCGCAAGCCAGTGATAAAAAAGGCTCAACAACTGATCAAATTTTCACCAATAATTAATTTGGACAGCGGTCTCGAAAGAACCATTTCCTATTTCCAACAAGTTCTGGAACCCGTCTAAATCCGCTTTTGCAAAAATTATGACTTACGACAGTCACATTATTAACGATTCACATGAAAACAATAAACTACACAACAAACTACACTTACCGCAAGCCACTCAATTTCGATCCTACCAGAAAAGAATTCGAAATTTTTAATAACGTTCTAACAGAAAATTGTGTTGAGCCAAAAGTTATTCTGGTTAAGAATGTCCGAATCGCCACTAATTCTGTAGTCTTTAAATATTTTAAAATTTTCAAAGAAAGCTGCGTTGCGGACGTTTATAAACAATATCACAAAGGGTTCAGCTTCTTCTTCAAATTCATTTTTCCGAAACTCAACTTTAGTAAAAAAAGATTTCTTTTGATCACGGATGACTGGACTAGTAACTACTACCATTGGCACATTTGCGCACTTAAAAAACTTCTGATTCTAAAAGAAAAAAATCTCATCAAAGGCTCAAAGCTTTTTTTGCCGATCAAATATCGTAGTTACAAATTCGTTCTTCCATCGCTTAAAAAGTTTGGAATCGAAGAAAGTCAGATTGTTTTTTTGCGCAGAAAATCAAATATCAAGGTAGCGGAAACGATCTTGTTTGAAGATGCTGGACATCATCCGATCATATTTCGTGAGATACAAAAAATTCTGGTCGACAATACAAAAAAAATTGATCTAGGTTTTGGAAGTAGAATCTACATATCACGAGAAAAACAGGCATTGCGGTATGTTGAAAATGAAAAAGAAGTTGTTGAGCTGCTTGAAAAATACGGTTTTAAAAAAGTTGTAATGGAGCATTTTTCTTACGATGAGCAAATTTCAATTTGCTCTCAAATCAAATATTTAGTAGGTCCCCATGGCGCTGGTTTAACAAACTTATTTTTTGTTCCAAGCGACGCCTCACTTTTAGAAATGACAACTCCGCCAAACAAATTAAAACCAGTCACTGATTACTACCAACTATCCAACCTGCTTGACCTAAAATATCTCATCCAAGAATGCCAAATGGGGCCAAATAGTAAGGTTCAAGATTTTCATCAATGTAGCCTGTTGGTAGACCTAACAACGCTCGAACAGAATTTGAAATTTATGCTGAGTCACTAATGATAGTCGTACATCAAGACCGCTCAATCATTGAAATATCGGGCATCGAACGAAAAACTTTCTTGCAGGGCTTGATAACGAATGACGTAAATAAAATATCAAAAAATAATCTGATCTATTCAGTAATGCTCAATGCTCAGGGGCGTTTCCTTTATGATTTTTTTATATTTGAAAAAGAAGAAATATTGTTTCTTGACTGCCTGAATTCAAGGCGCGACGAGATATTGCAAAAATTTAAATTTTACAAATTACGTACGAAGGTTGAATTTAAAAAAAATGACGAGCTGATTGTTGGTCAGGATTTAGAGGGAGAGCTACTGCAAAAAAATCCAGAAATAACGACCTACCCTGACCCAAGAAGCTTGGTTCTCGGTCACAGAATTTACTTTCTTAAATCAGGGCTGTCTGATGAAGCGTTAGGTAGCGGACTAAAACCAACAAAAGATCAATTTCAAATCCAGGATGAATCTTTCTACCACCTACTTAGGATTAAAAATAAAATTCCGGAAGGAGAGCTAGATTTAACCTATGAAAAGTCGTTTATTCTTGAATTTGGTTTTGATGATTTAAACGCAATCGATTACAAAAAAGGATGTTACGTCGGGCAAGAATTGACGGCACGCACACATCATCTAGGAGAAATCAGAAAGAAAATTATCCACATCGTGATTGATAAAAATGAAGCTGAAAAACAAGAATTACAGAAAGGTTCTAAACTTTTTTCCAAAGAAGACTCATCTTCGATTGGAAACAAAAAACCCGACGGCAAACCTTCGGGCATTTTTCTTTCATCTGTTACTTCTGGTAATGAAGTTCACGCGTTAATTTTGTCAAATTTGAATTGATGCAAATCTACCTACCAATAGCAGAAATTCCTGTAAATATCATCATGATTCTTTTGCTCGGATTAGTAGCAGGCTTCTTGGCCGGAATATTCGGCATTGGTGGTGGATTCCTCACCACGCCGTTCCTTATGTTCATCGGCATCCCTCCCGCAATAGCAGTTTCAACCTCAACAAATCAAATAATCGCCTCCTCAGTATCTGGTCTTCTAGCCCATCTGCGCAAGAATAGCGTTGATGTGAAGATGGGAATTTTTTTAGTAATTGGGGGATTTTTTGGCTCCAGTTTTGGGGTCTCGATTTTTACACTTCTACAACAGGCCGGACAAGTAGATCTAGTTATTGCCGCGGTCTACGTGATCTTCATCGGATCAATCGCAATCATGATGTTCAAGGACAGCATCAAAACCCTCATTGAGAAAAAATACTACATCACTTGGAAAAAGAAGTCGCAAAATACAAGGCTTACTAGGTTTCTAAATAGAATCGATAACTTGCCATGGAAAGTAAATTTTCCGAAATCAAACATTACGGTAAGCGCCCTGGTTCCAATCACACTAAGTATCGGCATTGGTGTTTTAGTTGCTTTAATGGGAATTGGAGGAGGGTTTCTGATGATTCCGGCCATGATTTACATTCTTCGTATGCCATCAAATGTAATAGTTGGCACATCGCTTTTTCAGATCGTTTTCATCGCAAGTAATGCCACATTTTTACAGGCAGTTACCAATAACACAGTTGATATTGTGCTCGCCTTTCTGATGATATTTAGCTCATCAATCGGGGCGCAAGTGGGAACTCGAGTCGGGTACAAAATCGACGCTGATTATTTAAGATTTTTACTGTCATTATTGCTGGTTGGAGTATGTAGCAAAATGCTGCTTTCGCTATTTTCTGAACCTCACAATCTCTACCTAATAGAGGTGTTAAAAAGATGAAACGACTCTTTCTAATCTTATTATTTTTAGCATCCCTACCCTCGAACTCTTTCTCTTCGCCAATAATTTCTGGCATCTCCGCAAATGAGATCAATATCGATTCAGGATTTAACGGCACAAAAATTTTGCTGTTCGGCGCAAAAAGTAATTCCGGACACATTCTAGTTGCCGTACGTGGTCCGAAAAAACATTTCTTAGTAACAAAAAAACAAAAATTATTTGGGGTTTGGTACAATGGAAAGCTGGTCGAATTCCAAGATTCTTACGGATTTTATTCAGACTTTTCTACAACTAATAACCGAGATTTTATTTCATCTCTTGCCAAAGAATTAGAGATCGGAACAGAAAATTTGAGATTTAAACCTTCTGACAAAAATAATGAAAAAGAAGAGGATGAATTCAGGAATGAGTTGATCAAACGGATGAAGACAGAAAATCTTTACACGCCAAATATAACGGGTGTCGATTTTTTGGACGACACTCTATTCAAGGTTACCTTAAACTTTCCAAAAAACATTATTCGCGGCATTTACACGGTTGAAATTTATTTGATCGACAATGGATCGCTGTCCTCATTTCAATCCATTCCGATTTATGTAAACCAGGCAGGCCTTAGTGGGAAGATTTTTGATTTTGCGTACCAGCAATCTTTTCTTTACGGCCTTCTAGCTGTTGCGATTGCACTGATATTCGGATGGTTTGTGAATTACATTTTTGTCAGATTCTTCGGTAAGTAACCTCGTGAGAATTCTATTCAGAATAATTTTACATCCTTGCTTTTTTACTACCCTTCCCACCTAGCACCACTCAAATAACCCCCGCAGTCTAGTTTGGGCGTGATTATTCTCCTCTCATGGAAACCTCTAAAAATTGCTTTTTTTGAGGCGCCCTTGAATCAGTAGTTACTCGGTTGTTTGTAATTTTGGAAGTATTGGGAAAGGATACATATCCCTTCCCGCGCTAGGAATGAGCTAACGCTCATTTTCTTTCAGCTTTTAAATTGACACGGAGGGGTGGGCGTTGCCAACTTTAGCAACAGGAATACTACTTTGACCATTATCACTTGAAGCTTTCACATCTTTTTGAAGGGTAGTAATTATCTCACCTAATGCTTTATCTATTAGATCTGAGTTTCCCTTCTTCACATCATCCGGCATTTTATATTCGCTCTCTAAGCCAGACTTAGCTGATTCATATAGTTTCTTGGCCTGTTCTAAATCTTCTTTTATTCCAAACGCACCTTTTGAATAAATTTCTGCCAACTTAAAAGCAGACTCTGGAGATGTGGCAGCGCCTTCTTGCAAATGTTTTATCATTGCGCCTCTTATATCTAACTGCTCCTGACTCGGATTTTCCCAGTTAATATTTTTCTGAAGATCGAGAATGGAGCGATAAGATTCTGCAGCGCCTAAGTGAGCAACTCCCATGTTATGGTCTGATACATTCTTAGACCAGTTTTTTGGAGATGGTAAAGACAGAGATACTTCATAATTTTTGGCTGCTAATTTAAATAAATTTGGATCCTGATTTTCTCTGGCCTCTATTTCAAGATTAAGAGCAAGGTAATATGCGGAAGTAGCGTTGCCAGCCTTCACTCCTCCCTCATAAAAATCGTTGGCTTTTTCTCGATCGGCTTGATCTCCAGTATTACTCAGGCAAAAAGCCAATTTGTTCACTATTTCTGGATTATCAGAATTTTCTAAGCTTTCGAATTTACGAGCTACTGATGCACAGTTTTTTAGGTCTTCTATGACATCCTCTTTCCCTCCACAATTTTTGTATCTGACAAAACTGTTACAGGCCAAAAAAGCAGCATCTAATAATTCCCGCTCTCCCTCATTCCCTCGTTCTCCATTCCCTCGTTCTCCAGCTGTGAGAACATCAGTGTAATGTTGGGAAATATTTAAAAGAGCTGAGAGATATTACCCCGAGGACATAAAACTAAACCAACTCCCCTCACGCCCCCATGCAAGCAGCATATCTAACCTTCTCATGATGGAAGAGATTTTTGATAGAGCCCTTATCAGATTGCATAGTTTTCATGATGGAGGATACTGATTTTGTTAGCTCCGCAGGAGTTTTTGCTTTTTGTCTATGGTTCAGTTTTTGTTTCAAGGCGTTGTTCATATATTCATCGGGATTCAACTCTGGCGTATATGTTGGCAGAAAAACCAACTCGATTTTATCTGAATGTTTTGCCGCCCACGCCTTTACCAGAGCTGATTTGTGATAGGGTGCATTATCGATAATCAGGATGATCTTATGATTTTGTTGCTTGATTAAACGACGGAGGAATTCAATGAATTTCTTACCATTCATCCTATCTTTGAATAGCATGAAGCGACTATTGCCGCTATTGTTAATCGCAGAAACCATATTGACGCCAAACCTGTATCCTCCTTGTGTTTGAATAGGTTTAATGCCGCGTTTCGAATACCCTCTTCCTACCTGATCTCTTGATCTTACCGCCGTTTCATCGCCCCAGAATATCAAGGCTTTTGTTGTTTTTGCATTGGCAACAATTTGTGGATATTCTTGATTAAGCCACATTTTGACTCGCTCTGGCTGTTGTTTGTAGCTCTTTAGAATCGGTTTTTGTGGAGTCATGCCGAAGCTTTTAAGATATTCACCGGCGGTGCTGACATCAACCTTTATGCCATATTTTCTGAAGATTACGTCAACGACTAGCTTTCTTGTCCATAGAGCAAATGGAAATTGTAACTGTTCAGGAGTTTTGTTGATCAATTGTTTATTGAGCCAGTTCTGTTGCTGCTTGCTTAGTGCAGAATTTTGGAAAACCTTTGCTCCGCGCGTATCTTGATCGAAACTCTTCTCACCGAACTGATCATAATTATTGATCCATTTAGTGACTGTATTCTGTGTGACCTCATAGATCTTCGACAGCTTTAACTTATTTTTCCGACCCATAGACAAATAGGTGCGAATGGCTCTACGCCTTATTTCAGCCTGTGTTTCTTTGCTTAGTTTTCTAAAATCTGTCTTGTTCATGCGCTGGAGGATAGCGCGGGGCTGTTAAGGTTGCAAGGGGAATGTTTTAGTTTTATATCCTCGGGGTAATA
>CAMDJN010000030.1 GCA_945900795.1 Rickettsia typhi
AAAGCGACCTGTTTTTTGAAAGAAGGGCTGTAGTTATTTTTCTGACCTTTTGGCATTTTTTTACTCCTTAAAATATTGGGGAAATATTTAAAAAGAGAACTCTAAATTGGGAGAAATGGTGTCCAGTTTTTGGGGGTCATAATATTTTCGGCAAATAAGTCGCGAATCCAGGCGGCTTTGCGATTTATGCGTAAACGAATTTGGGTCATAATTTAAAATTTAGTTCTAGTAAAATTCTGAGAGCAAGGTCTGGAAGAAAAAGCGCTAAGATTGGCTGGAATTATGAGATAAAAACATAGCTGAGATGATTGGGAATAAAGGGGCAGGTTCTAATGACGGTCATTAGGAAATTTTGGGCTAATGACGGATCTGGATTGAACAGGTTATAAGAGCTGGGGCTTTATTAAGAAAAAATAAGAGATCCCTAAAAACTATACATCACGCCAAGCTTAGCAGTCCCTAACTGAGTCTTGTTACGAACTTCGTCACCGTAACGCAGGTGTAGAGATTGATGATCATAAGACGCTCTCAGTGAGATACCCATTAACAAATCAACCAACAGGCCCACGCTATAAATAGGCGCCATTTCTGATTTACCTAGCGATTGCCCTGTGGAATAAAAGAGGTTGTTGTAACTCACGTTCGCAAATCCATAACCTACAAACAGGCTAGTCCTAGGAAAAATACTAAAGCCCGCATTTAACTTCGCCCCGTAACGATCATTAATTTCGATACGGTCTCTGCTGTTAGATTCAAAAGCAGTGGATGAGGTACCGATCTTATCGTAAAACATTTCTGCGAATCCAACTAGAAGAGGAAGATTTAGTCTGAACCCCGCATTTACACCATAACCAACAGCGTCAGCATCTTGTATTTTTCCATTATTAGATGATGGTCTCGAATTTAAATCCTGCATTTGATGGACTGCATACGACTGAACCAAGTCACCACCAACATAAATTCCCGTAGCATTAGCAGGTATCGACATTAAAAAAAACAAAACTGTGATGGCGGAAATTTGTAGGGAAATTATTTTTTTTGATATCGATGCCATTTTGTAAAAAATAAAAAAGTTAAACAATTCAAACCAAATGAAAATTCTGTACGACTACTTGCCGATAATTATTTTTTTTGCCGTTTTTAAATTAGCTAAAACCACAAACCCGCTGATCACAGCAACAATCTGCATGCTAATCGCAACCTTCTTAGCTCTAATTATCTGTTATTTGTTAACAAAGAAAATCTCGGCAATCGCGTTATTCTCGGGACTGGTCCTTGGAATATTTGGCGGCCTCACAATCTGGCTAAAAGACGACATATTTATTAAAATGAAGCCAACAATAATCAACCTACTTTTTTCGGCAATTTTGTTCTATGGATATTTCTCAAAAAAACCGCTTTTACGCCGTCTCCTTGAAGGACAAGTAAAGATGCCCGACTCCGCTTGGCTTACTCTATCAATGCGTTGGGCAATATTTTTTATATTCTTAGCCATATTAAACGAAATAATCTGGAGAAATTTTTCAACTGATTTTTGGGTACAGTTTAAGGTATTTGGCATGACGCCTTTGTCCTTAATTTTTACAGCTTCTCAGGCTCCTTTTATGTTAAAAAGAATGGAGAGGTAAGTTCATTTCTCTTCTCTCAAGGGAGCCTCTAAAAATTAGATTTTTTGAGGTTCCCTCAGGAGGGTTTTTCCAACTTAGAAATTACTACACACGCAACTGCATTGCCGATTAGATTGGTAATTGCGCGGGCTTCGGACATGAAGCGGTCAATACCAAGAATTAGAGCTAGTCCTGCAACGGGGATGGTTGGAAGGATGGAAAGAGTTGCGGCAAGAGTTACAAATCCACTTCCGGTGACACCAGCAGCACCTTTTGAGGTGAAGAGTAGAACCACCATTGCACTAAGAATTTCTTTCAACGATAGATCAATTCCAAAAGCCTGAGCAAGTAAAATAATCGCCATCGTAAAATAAATGCATGTGCCGTCGAGGTTAAAGGAATAGCCGCTTGGAACCACTAAACCAACGATCGATTTTTGGCATCCAAACCTTTCCATTTTTTCCATCAAAGTTGGCAAAGCTGATTCAGAAGATGAGGTACCTAGCACTAAAAAAATTTCTTCTTTGATATGTTTCAAAAGCTTAAAAATACTTGATCCACAAATCCTCATCACCAATCCTAAAACCAAAATTACAAAAAAAATGCAAGTGAGGTAGAAGCTTCCCATCAGCTTAACAAGCGGGATAAGAGAGGCGACGCCGTATTTTCCGATTGTAAAACTCATTGCTCCAAAAGCTCCGATTGGAGCTAGTTTTATGATGTAGCTGATGATTTTGAAGAAGATTTCCAAAAGCTCGTGAATGCCCGTAATTACTGATTTAGCACGAGTTTGCACAGAAGACAAGGCTAGGCCAAAAAGAATTGCTACGAGTAAAATTGGCAGTATTTCACCACTAACAAAAGCTTGTGGAATAGTGGTTGGAATGATGTTTAGAAGGAAGTCTGTGAAGCTAGAATGAGGTTTGATGTAAGGGGAAACTAGGTTGGCGTCTAAGCTTGTGGGATCAATATTCATGCCACTTCCCGGCTTTAACAAAAAGGCCACGGCAAGTCCGATCAGCAGCGCAATGGTAGTGAGAATTTCGAAATAAATCAGCGTTTTGAGCCCGACTTTTCCAATTTTTTTGAGATCAAAACTTCCAACAATTCCTGTTACGATTGTACAAAAAATAATTGGCGGAACGCACATTTTGATGAGCTTGATAAATCCATCACCAAGCGGTTTCATCGTTTGCGCCGCTTCCGGAGAGGCCACACCAAAAATCACCGCTAAAAAAATTGCGATTAGGACCTGAAAATAGAGCGGTATTTTTTTAAGCATTTCCAAGAAGAGTTTTTAAAATTCTAAAAGCTGTTCACAACTTACCAATTCTAAATCTATTTCAACTAATGAAAAAAATTATTTTACTTGGACTGGTCATGCAATTGCTGGTTTCATGCGCTGGACAAAAACTCAAAACCGATCTAAAAGCTAAGCAAGACTTAAAAGCGGTGTGGAATAATCAATTCATCGAAGACTTTAATGACACCAAAGCTTTGGATGTTTTGGTTGTAACTAATCGCAAACCAAAAGACCAAACTTTTGGATGCTTAGAAAACAGCTTCGACATCACAAATGACAAGACTTTGCACTTCGGAACCTGTAAAGTAAATATTCCAAAAAATCACAGCACTGGTGAAATTTCCATAGCCACCGAGCCTAGTCAATCTTCACATGATTACTTCAAAATTCTTGATAGTAAGGAGCTTAAAGAAGCGGAAATTCTAGATGAACTAAAGAAGGCAAAAAATACACCTTTGGTTTTCGTCCACGGCTTTAATGTAAAATATCAAGAGGCGGTTTTGCGTGCAGCGCAAATTGCTTACGATCTAAAATATCAAGGACCCGTAGTTGTATTTACTTGGCCAGCAGGAGCTTCTGATGGATTTTTTGAAGAAAAATTCTTAAACAAAACTTACGCAAAAAATCGCAACAACGCCCGAGAATCAACAATTCAATTTCGCGATTTCTTACTTTCTCTACAGCGCCAGGACATCAAAATAAACTTAGTCGTACATTCAATGGGACACCAAATGGTGCTGCCCGTTTTAAATTTTTTAGCATCAAAGAAAAATGAAAAAACTTTGATTAGCGAATTGGTTTTGAATGCCCCCGACTTCGATTCGGCACAATTCAAAAAGATGGCAGAAAACATCAAAAATATCAGTGACCATGTAACGCTTTACTGCTCTTACAATGACAAGGCGATGATTGCTTCAGGAATTATGAATAGCAGCGAAAGGCTTGGGGCCTGCGCCTTCATGAAGGATTTGGATGTGATTAATGTCAGCGCAATCGATGATTCCGCACTTGGCTTAGGACATGGCTATTATTCATCGCGCGATGTTTTAACGGACGTGTTTCAAGCGCTGCTTGGAATTGATGCAGAAAAAAGGCTTTTTATGAGAAAGGCTGAGCCTAATAGCGCAGAGAAGTATTTTTTACGGAAATAAACAAGTAAATAAGCTATAGATTCTTGGAAATTTAGGGGCTCAAAACTCCTTACGAAAAAGTGATGGAGGAATACAAGATTGATCTGAGTGTTTTTTGGGTTAATTCGGACCAGAAGAAATTGGGAGTAAACATTATTTTTCGTAAGAAACTTGCGCATCAAAAGTTAAGCCTGCAGGATTGCTATCGTAAGAGCCCCATTTTCCATAGTTAACGACTCGCACGACAATAGAGTTTTTGCCACGCCTAAGCTTGTCTGTTATATCAATGCTATCTGGATATTGAAAAGATGGTCGTAATTCGATCTCTCCATTTTTTCCAAAATCTTTTGATAAAGGACCGACGCTACCGGAAACAAAGTTATTGTTTATGAAGAGCTGATAAGCGTTATCTGCGGCTATTACAATAGTACCAGAAATGCTCTTTGCCTTACTTGGTAATTTGAATTCTTTCTTAAAATACCAACCATCTTTTGGCGACGCTTTGTAGTCGATATGTGGATTAGTTTTTTCTGATACCCATATCCAATCCCCTTGCATTTCTTGTGTCCAACTTGGATGAACATAGCATAGTTTTGAGTTTTTCCAATTTGTTTTTCCGCTGTAAGACCATTTTACTAACGAATCGCTAACGACATGAATAGTAACACTCTTTTTTTCTAACGCTAAGGAGTCAGAAACATAAAGATTGATCAAAACAACAATCAGAAACACTCGGCCAAGCCTTGCAAACATACTTAGTAGCAAAAAAAATTAAACCCATGCACGATCATATTCCGGAGCATTTTCAGAAAGTGGAGCGGAAGGAATATCGGCGTAAATTTCTCCATTCATTTTCACCACAACTCTACCAGTATTTGTAACCTTTCCAATCACCGCAAAATCTAGTCCCCATTTCTCAAAAATTGCTTTTGCGAATTCTTCTTTTTCTGGTTTGACGATCATCAACATTCTTTCCTGACTCTCAGAAAGCATGATTTCGTAAGGGTTCATGCCGGTTTCGCGCATTGGAACTTTTTCTAATTCAAGCTCAATTCCAGTTCCGCCTTTTCCAGACATTTCGAAAGAAGAGGAGGTTAGACCGGCTGCTCCCATGTCTTGAATCGATAAAATGCAGTCAGACTGCATTAGCTCCATGCAAGCTTCGAGTAAAAGTTTTTCGGCAAATGGATCACCAACCTGAACCGTCGGACGCTTATCTTCATCACCTTCTTTGAACTCATCAGAAGCCATCACCGCGCCATTAATTCCATCACGCCCAGTTTTTGATCCGACATAAACTACGCTTGCTCCGACTTCTGATGCTGCGGAGTAGAAAATTTTGTTAGTATCTGCAATGCCTACAGTCATTGCGTTCACAATGATATTTCCATTGTAACTTTTGTCGAAAGTAACTTCGCCACCAACGGTTGGAACACCAACGCAATTACCGTAACCGCCGATTCCAGAAACCACGCCGTTAACTAGCTGCTTGGTTTTTGGATGATTGATGTCACCGAAACGAAGTGCGTTTAAATTAGCAATTGGACGTGCCCCCATTGTAAAAACATCGCGCAGAATACCGCCAACTCCAGTCGCAGCGCCTTGGTATGGCTCGATGAAGGATGGATGATTGTGGCTTTCCATCTTGAATACGACCGCTTGCCCGTCGCCAATATCGATCACTCCAGCATTTTCTCCCGGCCCACAAATTACCCATGGAGCCTCGGTATGCATGGTTTTAAGATGCTTCTTGGTTGACTTGTAAGAGCAATGCTCAGACCACATTGCCGAGAAAATTCCTAGCTCAGTAATTGATGGTTCGCGTCCCAAAATTCCTAAAACTTTTTGATATTCTTCATCGGTAAGATTGTGATCTTTGATAAGTTTCGTAGTAATTTTCATATTGGCTCTTTGTCTTGAATACCAATCCTACCCAGGATCGGCAACTTTATTGCGGGGCGTAAAAAATCGATTCCATAAGTAAGTCCGATCAGGTTTATTTCAATTCCTTCAGCAATTCCAATCGTCAATCCAAACATTCCGTAAAACGAAAATTGTACACCAGTTCTACTTTCGGTAATTCCAAAGAAATTTGCATCGTGAATCCAATCCTTACCAATAGCATTGCTTGGTAATTCTACCCCAAAACCAGAAACCAAACGCATTACATGTGAGATGAAGGAATTGCTGTTTGGTCCTGGATAGGCGCGATAAAATTTGGGATAGGGATATGATTTTACTGCTTCGTAAATTTTTGGAATCATCTCTTCAGCCTTCTGACCTTTAGCTGAAAACAAAATTTTCGGACGCTCATCAAACCAATAACGATCAGGAATATCTTGTTGAATCACCACAACACTGTCTCCATAATAACCTCCCCACATCAACACCTGAAAGACTTGATAGCTTGCAGCGTCTTTTTCTTTTGTTGCCATCCAAGTATGCAAACTAAACTTACCTCTCCAATTAAAAGCCTTTGCGGCGTAAATCTGAACTACCGCCTCTTTCTCTTTGTTTGGTAATGGCGCTATTCCCGCACTTTCTCGTGAAGCCGTTTGCCAATCATTCTTTTTGATCGGAATAAAAAGTGCGACAATAAGTGGGAGCAAAATAGCAGCACCAATTATTTTAAGGAGTAGCATCACATCAATTCTGCGACATCAAGCATACGTAGGGAAAAAGCCCATTCATTGTCATACCACGAACAAACTTTTACCAAATTTTTTCCGATAACTTTGGTTTGAGTAGCATCAAAAGAAGAGCTGTAGCCAGTGTGATTAAAGTCGATTGAAACCAGCGGCTCTTCAACAACTTGCAACACGTCCTTTAGCTTCTCGTTAATCGATTGACGCATGATGTTGTTGATTTCATCAATCGAAGTTTCTCTGGAAGAAATAAAGTTCAAATCAATCATCGAGACATTCGCAGTTGGAACGCGCACCGCGCCCCCATCTAGCTTTCCTTTTAATTCCGGAATTACCAATCCAATTGCCTTTGCGGCACCGGTTGAAGTTGGAATCATCGACATGGCACAAGCGCGAGCACGACGCAAATCTTTGTGAGAATTGTCAACAATATTTTGATCGTTGGTGTAGGCATGAATCGTGGTCATAAAACCTTTTTCGATTCCGATTTTGTCATTCAGAATTTTTACGACCGGGGCTAAGCAGTTGGTAGTGCAGGATCCCACCGATATGACTAAATCATCTTTTGTAATCAGATGATCATTAACTCCATAAATGATCGTCTTAACAGAATCTTCTTTTGCTGGCGCTGAAATTATCACTCTTTTCGCTCCGGATTCTATGTGCTGACTAGCATCTGCAAGCTTTGTAAAAGCACCCGTACATTCAAAAACAACATCAATTCCCAAATCTTTCCATGGAAGTTTTTTAGGGTCTCTCTCTCCGAATAATCTAACTTTTTTCCCATCAATAACCAGGTAATTTTCTGCCGCTTCCACCGATTTGGAAAAAACTCCATGTATGGAATCGTATTTCAGTAGATGCCTCTGAGTGTTGATGTCAGCAGGACCATTGACTGCGACCAACTCAATTTTGTCTGAGTATTTTTTGTTTTCAAAAATTGCCCTGGTCACACAGCGACCTATCCTTCCAAGCCCGTTAATTGCAATTCGAATTGTCATAGGTGATCCTTTTTAAGCGTGTTACAATGGCTTCTTAGACCTAGTCTCCCAATAGTCTACGCCATAATTAATGAATAGCTGCTCATCTTTTTCGATTCTTCTCTCAGCACGAAACACAATGTGCGGCTCTTCTTTTTCTTTGATTGGCCATCTGACGAGCTCAGATGGAGGCTTGTCCCATACAGATTCAAAGTCATTACGAAAATAGTAATAACGACCCTTACTGTCCTTACTTTCCACATATTGCCAATATTGACCAGGAACATAAATCGGTTCAGCCCCAACCTCATGACACCCGTCATAGTGGTACTCTGTCGTACTGACGCAATTTGGTTCATAGCTGTGATTAAGAAAACGCGAAATATTTCCATTCCATTTCGAATCGATCGTTACAGCATAAACACTGTTCGGCATCGAAAGGTTGAAAGCGTAATCACTGTAACTTTCAGGGATATGCGTAATCATTCCAATATAACAACCGATATACTCATCTTTCTCAATTGTCTCTAAAGCAAAAACCCCGAGATCCATTTCCGAAGTTTCCCGCAATTCTATTTTTTTACTAACATTGCAGGTGACGGGCTTAAATGGCCAAATATTTTTCATCTGATCCGAATCGTCACAACGATTTACTTTGTCACAAAAATGAACTAAAGCACTAACCAATCTTTTGGCATTATCCTTTTTTTGGACAACATTTTTATCCGACAAAATCTTATCTTCTTTCATTTTATTTTGAGGCTCTGGAGTTGTGATAGGCGAGAGCGTTTCGGAAATCTTTAAGGTTGATTTTGACCGTAACTTCTTTTTCAGAATCTCGCAGATTGAAACGAATGAAGAGCGCATTGCCATTTTTTATTTGTTGATAAAGCATATTTTTTTGATCACTTTCAAGCGGAATCAAGCCAAAATCTTTTGCTCCAATATTTTTTGAAAGTATTAATTCCCCCTTATCAACACGAATCTTAACAAAGCTTCCAACCTTTGCTTGCGGTATTACCACAAACATTTGGTTTAAAAATCTTGCAGTAGGCTCGATTGTAATTACAGCGGCATTTTCATAAAATTTAGAAGCCAATTTACAATGCGAAATATCCATCATCGCATCACTCTCACAAAAAACTTTCCAATCCCCAAATATCTTTTCTTCATTCTCAGCATTAACTATCTCCGCCATTGACTGACTAAAACTAGCTAACAAAAAAAAGGCTGAACAAAGCGCGGTAACTAAAAAATTTATTCTCATGACAATTTGGTATCTGACTATTTGCGGACTCGTGACTTTCCTATGCTTAACGGGACTGTGCGGTCTATTTTTCTTTCGCGAATATTCCAGGAAAATCTTTTGCCTGTCGATCTCCTACAGCGCTTTTTTAGTTTTGATTGTCGTAATTTCTTTAAAGAATGAGCATCTGATGGAAGCGCTGCTAATCATGGTTAGCATCTTGGTAGTTTTCGCGGTAAACTTATTGATCGGGAATGGAATTGCGAAAAGTATCGTGGAAACAGAAGTGGCAAAAAAATAAAACACTTCCCTCATCCCAGAAGCTAGAAATTCTTAGCTTCGCGAAGCGGAGCCCGGTGCAGGAGAGGTATCCCACCATGGCTGGAAGGGGTATTTACCCCTTTCACATGTTTCGCAGGAAATGTAAATAAATGATTTTAAAATTTAGTGAACGTTGGGAAGGGATAAGATATCCCTTCCTGCGCGTGGAAATTTTTAGAGGTTCCCACAAATTACGTCGTGTCCTAATTTAGCAAAACAAATGCCAGAGACTAGTCCGACATAAATTTTCATTTTATCTCAGAATTTCGATTAGTTTTTTTTCAAGATCTTCGACATTGATCGCGATGTCGGAAACCTCAACTGTCTTATCTGCTTGTGTAGCAAGGCAATCGATGCGGTGGTAGTCGATTCCTACTTTATCGCACATTTCAGCAAAACAGGTTTTACTCCATTTTTTATTTACCAGCTCTACTAGATGACATGTTGGTTCAGAGAACATAACGTTAGTGATTCCAGCCCCGTGAGGAGCGACAATAAATTTTGCAGAATTGCTGATTGATATTTGTTCGAGAAAAGAGAAATCTTCCATGTAAACAATTTTAAAATTGTAATTAACAAGCAGTTTGGTTACCTCTGCCTCATTGGTCGCTTTGCGAATGGTGCTTCTTTTTGGGTTTGATCTGCTGATGTAGATTCTTTCTCCGAAGTTAGTTTTTAAGTTTTTTTGGTGGTAGGAAAGCAGAGCTTGCGAAACTTCTCTAAACTTGAGAAAGGCGTAGTAGCCTGGAGTCAAAATGCTGATGCAAAAAATCATTGCAAGATTTTTGACCCTAAGACGTGATTTTCCTGGAATGGTCAAAATATTGTTTTGATTGAATCCAAAGACTTCTAACGACTTCATTATGAAGTTAATTTTGAGATAAGATTTTGGTAAAAGCAGAGTTGCTTCCGGGAATTTTTCTTTGATTATGATGAGTTTTGAAAGAGCTTCCCACAGCCAGTGGCAGTAATTTTTAGACCATTCGTCAGTGATCAGAATGTAAGTTTTTTTCTTAAAGGAGAAGAGTGGAAAGAAATATTTGAAACGAAATTTCAAAGTCTGACTTACTTTGTAAGCTTCTTCTGAAACGCACGAACTCTTGATGATCTCGCCTTTATCGCTGATGATGGAGCTGTTAGTTACGAAAACATTTTGTAAATTCTGAATGGAAAGAATATTGCTCATTTGGTTCAAAAAATAGAAATGAAAAATTTAATTTTTAGAGGCTCCCTGAAAGCAATCGTTTGCATGAAGGCGCGGGATTGATTCTTGACTAGGGCGTGTTGAAGACTCTTTCGTAAGGGGGCCCAGAGGAGGAATACCAACTGATCAAGATCGTGATTTTATCCTTCATGCTATTCTTCTTGATGGCGCAACGTTGGGAAGGGATAAGATATCCCTTCCCGCGCGGGCAACATACCACTTCTCGCACTTTGCACCCGGTGCGGGAAGAGGTATCTTACCTCTTCCCCATGTTCATACCAACAACAATTGCTGTGCTTTTGGAAACGTTGAGAAGGGCGTAACATGCCTCCTCTCTAGGCTTTGCACTCTCTAATAATTAAACTCCAACTTCTCCTCTCCAGCCTTTACCACAACAACTTGGCCATCTTTAACCTCTCCACGCAAAATCTTCTCTGCCAAAATATTTTCAATATCACGCTGAATCACGCGCTTAAGTGGGCGTGCGCCGTAAAGTGAGTCATAGCCCTTCGCCGCCAAATATTTTTCGGCTGATTTTTCTAATGTCAGAGTAATGTTACGAATCATCAATCTCTTGGCGAGCCTTGCTAATTGCACCTTCACGATACTTTCCATATCTTTGCGATCAAGCTTGTTGAAGATAATAATTTCATCCAAACGATTCAAAAATTCAGGACGAAAATGCGTCTTCACCTCTTCCATCACCTGCCCTTTTGCCGCCTCTAAATCGCGTTTGTGATCTTCCTTTTCCTCATCATCCTCATCTCCCACATCACTCTCTGCCTTCATCAAAAATTTTGATCCAAGATTGGAAGTCAGAATAATAATCGAATTTGTAAAATTTACGACATGGCCTTGAGCATCTGTCAGCCTGCCATCATCAAGCACTTGTAATAAAATATTAAAAATATCTTGATGCGCTTTTTCAACCTCATCAAACAAAATTACTTGGTAAGGACGACGGCGAACCGCCTCGGTTAAAACTCCACCCTGTTCATAACCAACATATCCCGGAGGAGCGCCAATCAAGCGTGAAACCGCATGCTTCTCCATAAACTCACTCATGTCAATGCGAAGCAATGCGCTTTCGTCATCAAAAATAAATTCGGCAAGAGCCTTGGAAACTTCTGTTTTTCCAACTCCAGTTGGCCCTAAAAATAAAAATGAACCAATCGGTCGATTAGCATCTTGCAAGCCCGCCCGCGATCTTCTAACCGAATTTGCAATCGCCACCAAAGCGTCTTCTTGTCCAACAACTCTTTGCCTTAAAAGCTCTTCCATCTTCAACAATTTTTCCTTTTCACCAGAAAGAAGTTTGTCCAAAGGAATGCCTGTAATTTTAGAAATGATCGCTGCGATGTCATCTTCCCCAACCGATTCACGAACAAGATCATTTTCAGCTGACGCCTCAAGGCTCGCTAACTCTTTTTGTAATTCAGGAATTTTTCCATAAGTGAGCTCTCCAGCCTTTGCCAAATCACCTTCGCGCTGCGCCTTTTCCAACTCAAATTTTGCCTGCTCAATTTTACTTTTAATGCCACCAACCTTACCGCGCTTCTTTTTTTCCGCCTGCCAGAGTGAGGTCATCTCTGCAGATTTTTTTTCAAGAATTTTTAATTCGGAATGAAGCTTGGTAAGACGATCTTTCGAAGCATGGTCATCCTCTTTTTTTAGAGCTTCAGCTTCAATTTTTAGTTGGATTATTTTTCGATCAGCCTCATCAAGTTCTGTCGGTTTACTATCCACTTCGATCTTCAATGAGCTTGCAGCCTCATCGATTAAATCAATTGCTTTGTCAGGAAGAAAACGATCGGTGATGTAGCGATGGGACATTGTCGCTGCTGCAACTAGAGCAGAATCTTTAATTTTTATTCCGTGATGAAGTTCATATTTTTCTTTGATACCACGTAAGATTGAAATCGTGTCAGCAACGCTCGGCTCTTCAGCGTAGACCGGCTGAAAACGTCTAGCAAGAGCCTGGTCTTTTTCGATGTAAAGACGATATTCATCTAAAGTTGTCGCGCCAATACAATGCAACGTACCACGTGCCAGCGCAGGTTTGAGAAGGTTAGCAGCATCCATCGCGCCATCGGTTTTGCCCGCTCCAACCAGCAAGTGTAACTCGTCAATAAAAAGAATAATTCCTTCGTTATTTTCAACTTCAGTCAAAACCGCTTTTAATCTTTCTTCAAACTCTCCACGAAACTTTGCGCCAGCAATTAACGCACCCATGTCGAGCGCCATCAATTTTTTTTCTTTCAAACTTTCCGGCACATCTCCATTCACAATTCTTTGAGCCAATCCTTCAACAATCGCAGTTTTTCCAACACCAGGCTGACCAATTAAAACAGGATTATTTTTTGTGCGACGAGACAGAACCTGCATAGCGCGACGGATTTCTTCATCACGACCGATTACAGGATCAATTTTTCCTTCGCGTGCTTTCTTGGTTAAATCTTGAGCGTATTTTTCGAGGGATTGGTAAGTAGATTCGGCGGAAGAGGATGAGGCCTTTTTTCCAGCACGAATTTTTTGAATTGCGTTGCGAAGTGCTGAAACAGTGACTCCGGCAAGTTTTAATGCTTTTGCCGCCTCGTTTTTATCATCTTCAAGAATTGCCTGCAAAAGCCTTTCAAGAGTAACGAATTGGTCGGAATTATCTGTAGAAATTTTTTCCGCCAAAAGCAAAACCCGCGCCAATTCTTGTGACATCGAAACGCTACCAGCGCCACTTCCTTCAACTGATGGAATTTTATCTAAAATTCTCTGACTCTCTACCTTTAAAATTTCTCCATTGCCATCGCACAAGCCAACAAGCTTCAACACTAATTGGTCATCGCTTGTAAGCATTGAAGCAAGTAAATGTTCGGGTAGAAGTTTTTGGTGACCTTTGCCTAAAGCCAACGTTTGAGAGGATTGAAGAACGTTTTGAGCTTTTTCTGTGTAGCGCTCTAAGTTCATTTGATCAGTTATGACTTAACGTTAATTTTATGGACTACGCTTCGACTTCGCTCAGCGAAGTCGAAGCGAGAGAGAAAAGCCAAGATCTTTACACCCTAAGCGGGAAGGGATATTTTATCCCTTCCCAACGTTTAATAAATTTTAAAATCGTCTATTTGTAATTCTCGTGAAACATGCGGAGTACGATCCTTTGATGACCCTTGCCTAAGGCCAACGTTTGAGATGATTGAAGAATATTTTGAGTTTTTTCTGTGTAGCGTTCGAGGTTCATTTGCAGAAGCAACCGCATGATACTTTGTTGACCACTGTAGCAAATGGTGATTTCGTATGACTCTTGAGTAACCTTATGGTAGCGGACGGTAGTGCGTTTAGTTTTTCTATTCTTGCCATCTCTTTTCTGCTAATAGAGCAGTCTCCCTCCTCAAGAGTGACATCCTTCTTATCAGTCCGCGCAGCAGTCGCTTTCATATCCACCACTTGTGGGATACGTGTTGTTGGATGCTTCTTAACTTGGTAATTTTCTTCTGCAGACCGTATTTGTTCGGCGTGACATTCCTTCATTTGCTCATCAATAGGTTTAGTAGAACTATCACTCTGTGACTTGGTCGTTACAGTTGCGCTTGGAGGAGTAGGATGAGACATAAACTTTTTAAATAAATTTTTAAAAAAACCAAGAAACCATTTTATTGGTTCTTATACCATTTAACTTGAAAAATACCAACCTATCTCCCGGACATAAAAGATTTATAAAACTACGCAGCATTTGCTATCATTAACTCTATACACCATCCCCCTTGGCGTCGTCGTCCCATCGGGTTGTGATTCCGCCACCGGTTGGGATATTGATATTTGTAATGCCCTCTGAATAATGAGCTGATCCTCTTTGCTTGGCCGATGAGTTGTTATTCTCAAATGCGCCCCAATATTTTCGATTTCCCATATTGTAAGCGGTTTGCTTCCGGAAGCAAAACTACTTCGATCGGTGGCGCTGGTAAGATTCGTAACCCTCTCAGTAGTGCCAATATGAAATTTTAGAGCATTACACATTGATTCGACAACTTGCGGCATAACTTGCACGTGGTTATATCCACGTTTATTGGAGTCGATAGGACACTCTGTAACATAAAGTATGTAATTTACATAGGCTTTTACCATAGCCTCAGGCCCCTTACTAACACTCAATGAAGGATTATTAACACATACTAACCCCGCAATCCCCACTCTTATATTAGCCACTTGTAAATCAAGATATTCAGCCCCTCCCTCATCAAACCATAGTCCTTGGGTTATCTCACATTCTAGAACTTGCGGAATAACTCCAAGGAGATCTTTTTCACGAAACTGTTTTAAAAATTCTTCATTACTTGGAACCTTCGTGACTACCCCTTTAGAGATGGCGGGCTTGTGTGGTGCCGGGACTCCTGGTGCTGGGCCCGCTACTGTTGAGGGCGGGGTTGGTGCTACTGTTGGCAGCGGGGTTGCTACTGTTGTTGCGACTCCTCCCGCTGCTAGGGTTGGGGCCGCTACTACTGGCGCTGTGACAGTTCGAATCAACTCGGAATTCTGCTCGAGAACCTTCATAATCATAGCATACTGCGCCTGGTTACCACCTTCTACTGTCCCAAGATGCTGGCGAAACAAACCCGCACTCTCTCTAATCAATGTAATCAATAGCTCTTGATCACCACTATACCTTTGCAGCACTTCTTCAAACACTTTAAAAATCATGTGCATCGCCCCTCCTTGCTCTCTGCCCTCAGGATACTGATCGACATGAGGTCTCGCATCGTTAGGACTAGAAAGGTGCGCCCGAAGCAACTGTACGGCTTCTGCCAAAAGCCGTTGATCGCCCTCGAAAAGTTTTAAACATCCACCACTCTCTTTACTGTTGTCACTCAACATTTTATCAAGCGCCGTGAGCAACAGTCTCATTAACTCCTCATTACCTGGATCACGAGCTGGTGATTGCGACTGGCTACGCGATCGCGATAATTCTTGTTGCACTCCTATTAACTCATCTTGCAACTGCCTTAGTTTTGCTTCTTGTACCAACTTTTCTTGCGTGACTTTGAGTCCGACTTGTTCGGCATTTTCTTGTGCGGCTTTGAGTTGCTTTTGAATGTTTTGGAGTTCGTCTTCTTTCTTTTTTAGCTCTTGCGTGGTGAGTGCGTCTTTCTTTTTTAGCTCTTGCGTGAGTTCGTCTTGTTGACCTAGGCCTTGTAGGACTTGGGGTCGATTTTGTAGCTTTTTTATCTCGGTTTCTAGGGCTTTGAGTTTAGCTTCAAGCTCTTTCTGCAGAATTGCAGCTTGACCACTTTGTGCCTCTAAGACTTTGAGTTCGTCTTCTTTGGCTTTGAGTTGCTCTTGTGCGGCTTTGAGTTCGGCTTCTTTGGCTTCGAGTGCGGCTTTTTTCTTTGCTAGTCCGACTTGTGCGGCCTCTTTGAGTGCGGCTTGGAGTTCTCCTGCCTCTTCCGATACTAACTCAGCCCTCACTTCTGCTTCATGTAATTGAACCTTTGATAAATCATTTTGTAGCGCCATTTTTTGAATTTCCGCATCCCTTTCCCTAATTTGTCCTCTTGCCGTCATAAGACTATTATCACACTCTCTAATCTGCTCAAGAGAACCTTTTGTGGCTAGTTGATAACCAAGCACATATCCGAGACAGGCAGCTCTCCCAGATTCAGCATCGGAAAGCATAATAGACTCTCCGACAAGTTTTGATTGGATATCAAAGATATCTCCTGTTTTCTCCTTCACCACCGGCCCGCTCGTTCCCACAGTCACCGGAATATAAAAGAAATAATTCCCATTCGTTTTCTTACAATAACTATCAAAGGCGACAGCAAGGTTCATCTCTAAGCAATTCACTATTGTTGGCAACGATAGATGGCCCTTGTCAGTACTATAATAAACCGCACTACTAAGGTTAACTTGCGGCATTAACTTGTTAGCGGTCGAAGAGTTATGCTCAGCAAGATTGTTAAGTTTTTGTGCAATTTCTCCATATTTAGTCTTCAGATTGGCATGGAGAGGTCTTTCAGAATCGTTAGTTGAGCTCATTACAAAATTAATAAACGACTGCCATTCCGAAGCAGCAGACTCAACCTCCTTAATTCTTTTTTCACGGTTAATCCTACCTTCTTGATTCGAGGTAGTAAAAATATTATGAAGTCGCGCAATTAAGTTCTGTTTATCAAAGATCATATACAAAAACGCCCCATCATTCTTAGGATCCTGATGAATAGATTCTTCGACACCACCACCCGTTGGAACCAAGCCCAAATCTAACAAAAACGACAATTTATCCTTAATATCAACTGAATAAAATACGCAAACTGGATGTTTACTCTGTGGATAGAGGCTATGACTTGTGGATACCTTGTAATGTAGCTTATCAGTTAAGTCTCTGACTTTCCCCATATTCAGTCTAGGAATTATTTTGGGAGCTTTAGACGAGTTGCGCATTAGTACCCTTTAAAAAATAGTTAATAAAAATTCCATCCATCCTTTTCCACTCCAAATCATTAACCCCTCATCCTCTGATGATAGTTCCACAAACCAGCGCTAGCGTTGATGTAAGAGTCATCTTGGCCTT
>CAMDJN010000031.1 GCA_945900795.1 Rickettsia typhi
AGGCAAGAGTTTTGTGATCCAACAACCCCCCCCGGTGGTTTCGCTGCGTCAAAACTGGCGCTAATTTAAGGGGCCGTCGCAAATCTAACTTTTCAAAATTTTTGATCTCAAAAATTTTTGTCAGTCAGGAAAATAAATTTTATTAGAATTTCTTGTAGGATCTTTTGGTTTTTTGAGCTTTTGAGGGCTCATTTTTTGGTGTTTTTCTGCTTTAGGCGAGAGGTGGGCGCACCAATACCTTGTTCATGTTGCGAAGGTTGGTGGATTGGTAACTGATCGTACTCTTCTTCCGTAAGCACGACCAATCTTTCGAGATTGAAGGCGATCGTTTGCATGAAGGCATGGAATTGATTCTTGGCTAGTCCGCGGTATTTTGTTCTTTTGTTTTGGTTGCTGAAGACTCTTTCGTAAGGGGGTCGGAGGTGAGAATACCAGCGATCGAGACCGAAGTTTTTATCCTTCATGTTATTCTTTTTGATGGCGCATTTTGAATTTTCTACAGCTGTAGAAAATTAGAGTTTTTTCTTGATGCTTTAAATTCAAGGGTTTAGAGCCTGTCGATTGAAAAAAATGCGATTAGTAATTGAGGTGAGGGGCCTTGAGGCTAAGAAGCTGTAAGATTGAGTTCGTGAAGTGTGCTAGCGTTGGGTGCGGGCTGTGATTGATAAAAACAAGAGTTGAGCCATAAACATTTCCTGCAAATTTCTTGATAAAAAGCTGAATTAAAGCAGCTGTTAAGCTGTGTGAATGCTGGCTTTAGCCTGTTTTATTGCAAGAGAATATTTGAATCTTTTTAAAGATTTTAGGAAAAGATATTTAGTGACTTTTGGAAATGGTTGGTAGGTTTTTCAGAGTGTCCTGAAGTTTTGCAGTCGAATGACTGGAAGAAATATCGACCAAGGTCAGTAATTTGCGAAGTTCCGCTTGGTACTAGCGGTGAAATCGCTGATATTTTTGGCTCCGATCTTTACAAGTTTCTGGAAGATGAAGGGTTACAGATTCGTGACAAAAACTGTTAACACCATGTTTTTCCTACAAAAATGATTGAAGTAAATTTACAAAATTTTTATTCAGGCAAAAAAATATTTCTTACTGGGCACACTGGTTTCAAGGGTGCGTGGCTTTCAATGTGGCTTTCAATGATGGGTGCAAAAGTTTGCGGATTTTCTTTGGCGGAAGAAAAAGAGAGTTTATTCAATATTTTGGAAATTGATTCCAAGCTAGAAAAGTCAACCTTTGGCGACATTAGAAAATTTGATGAGCTGCAAAAATCTGTAACAGAATTTCAGCCGGAAATAATCATTCACATGGCGGCGCAATCTTTGGTTCGCCCTTCTTACTCTGACCCAAGAGCAACCTACGAAACCAATCTAATCGGCACTTTAAACGTTTTTGAAGCTGCCAGAAAATGCCAAAACGTGCGGGCGATTTTAAATATCACCACCGACAAGTGCTACGAAAACAGAGAGACTAACCACAATTATCGCGAAGATGATGCGCTTGGTGGATATGACCCCTACTCGGCCAGTAAAGCTTGCGCTGAAATTTTAACCTCGTCTCACCGTCGCTCATTTCTTACGCAAAGTGGAATTTATCTAGCCTCAGCCCGCGCTGGCAATGTTATTGGTGGTGGTGATTTTTCTGCTGATCGCATAATTCCTGATATTTTTCGCTCTATTCGCGAGGGCAAAAAAGTTACCTTGCGTTCGCCAAATGCGATTCGACCTTGGCAACATGTCCTAGAACCGCTTCACGGCTATCTACTTCTAACCAAAAATCTTTACGAAAAAAAAGAAATTTTTGCTCAAGCTTATAATTTCGGACCGGATTCTGATGCCGAACAAAATGTTGAAATCCTTACAAAAAACTTCATCGAAAAAATCGGGGTAGGGGGCTACGAAGCTAAGCCAGACAATAATTTTCACGAAGCAGGAATTTTAAAACTCGACAATTCCCGCGCCAAAAAAGAATTGGGATGGAAGCCAAAATTAAGCTTCGAAGAAAATTTAGAATGGACTGCGAACTGGTATAAATCCTATCTCGACAAGGGTGACATGAAAAAATTCACCGAACACCAAATAGAAAATTTTACTCAAAAATGATCGAAGATTTGGATAGTTTTTTGGCTGGGCATAATTTCAAACGTGCTGAAACTGATTGGTGCGGTAAGACCTGGGGCGATGTGCTTTATACCAAAAATTCGAATTAACGGAATGTTAAAAAATCCTCAACCATCGTTAATTTTTTGTGTAAGATGATCAGCTTAAGTGCAGAAAATTCATTTAAGAAAATCATTAAGATAAGTTGCGCTGGTTCTACAACTGCATGGTCTGATCATCGCAATCCGCTAATATTCAAATTCCTCCCTGATCGCGAAAATCTCTGGAAAAATTGTCAGTTTTTTTGGAATGATTTATCGATAAAAAAAGCTGATTATTGGATCATTATCGGTGATATTGATGTCGATTTTGAGGAATGTGAGGTTGATCCAAAAAACATAATCCTCATGACTGGTGAGCCGCCATCCATCAAGCGTTATGACGTTTCTGCGGAATTCGTAAATCAATTTGGTCGAATCTTTACCAGCCAATCAGACACTAAGCATCCACAAGTTTTTCCTTGTCGCCCACCGCTAAATTGGTGGATTGATGCAGGAAGTCCGATCAAATCCAAAGCGGAATTTGAAGCCTGGAAAGGTGAGGGCTTGAGTTATGATGAATTTAAAAACCTGCGCGAGATTAAGAAGAGCAAGCTTTTGTCAGTTTTCTGTTCCAATAAAATTTTTACCAAAGGGCACAAGTTGCGTTTCAACTTCTGTCAAAAATTAAAAAATCATTTCAAGGATAAAATCGATTGGTTTGGTGCCGGAGTAAATCCAATCTCTAGTAAGTGGGACGGTATTGCGCCCTACAAGTATCACGTCGCGCTCGAAAATTCTATCGGTAAAAATTATTGGACGGAAAAGCTTTTTGATCCGCTGATGGTTTTGTCGCACCCGTTTTATTGTGGTGCTCCCAATATTGGCGAGTCTTTTTCCGATCAGCAAATCAGCACCATCGACATCCGCTATCCCAAAACTGCGATCGCTAAAATTGAAAAAATTATTGCTGAAAATTTTTACGAAAAAAACTTCGCAGAACTGTTAAAAGCTCGAGATTTAGCGATGGATAAATATAACTTTTTTAACATCATTTCTGACATAGTTGAAGATGATGAAAAGACTAGAAGCGGCAAGGGAAAAACTAGTCTAATAAAAATAAAAAAAGAGCAGTTTTTTTTATTGCAAACTAGTGACGTGAAAACGAGATTGCGCAAAAATCTTCTACAAAGAATCGTCAAATCCCTGTCGAAAAAATTTACACAAATTTGTGGTATTTTTATCGACAATCTCCTTCTCATCAAATTCAAAATTACAAAATGACCAGCCAAAATATTTCCGTCGCCTATGCCAAAACTGTTTATGGTCAAAAAGAAATTGATGCAGTGGTACGCTGCCTCAAAGAAGGTACACAAATGGGAAAATATGCGCGTGAATTTGAAGCGAAAATCGCGCAATTATTTGAGAAGAAGCATTGCCTTTACGTCAATTCTGGATCATCGGCACTTTACATCGGCATGGAGTCTTTTGATTTTCCACGCGGGTCCGAAGTAATTACGCCAGCTCTTACTTTTTCAACTACAGTCGGCTGCATCGTAAAAGCTGGATTAGTGCCAGTTTTTGTTGATGTTGGAGTTTCGAATTACTGCATCGATCCCGCAAAAATTGAAGAGATGGTTTCGTCTAAAACCGTTGCAATTCTTGCTCCAAACCTCATCGGAAATGTTTGCGAATGGGATAAAATTTCTGAAATTGCACGCAAACATGGTTTGAAAATCATCGAAGATTCGGCGGATACTTTGGGTGCCACACTCAACGGTAAGTCAAGTGGATCATGGTCTGACATGTCCATCACCAGCTTTTACGGATCACACATCATCAACTGTGCTGGTAATGGAGGAGCCTTGTGCATCAATGATTCAGAACATCTTCGTCGCGCAAAATTACTGCGCTCTTGGGGAAGAAGTTCTTCGATCTTTGACGAAAAGTCGGAAGCAATTGAAAACCGTTTCAACGTCGACATCGACGGCATTAATTACGATGCGAAATTCGTTTTTGAAACTATTGGTTACAATCTGGAAGGCTCGGAAATCGGTGCCGCTTTTGGCTTGGAACAACTTAATGATTTAGACAATAACATCGAAACTCGTCGTAAAAATTATCAAACCCAGATCAATTTTTTCAAAAAATATGAAGAGTTTTTTACCTTACCGGAAGAAACAAAAGGCGTTCGCACTGGTTGGTTAGCCTTTCCAGTAATCGTTAAAAATTCTGCACCATTTGAGCGTAAAGATTTTCAGATTTTCCTTGAAAAAAGGAATGTTCAAACCCGCGTAGTCTTCACTGGTAACATCACCAGACAGCCTGGTTTCAAAAATCTTGAAATGCGCAAATCGGCGAATTTACAAAATGCCGATAACATCATGCGCGGCGGGGTTTTACTGGCTTGTCATCATGGCTTAAATGCTGAAATGATTGCTCATATGCACGCAACAATCTCTGAATTTATAAAAGTTAGTAGGTAGCCACCAAATACTCTGAGTTCTAAATAACTTTAATCTAAGTCATATGAATCAACAAAAAGGGCAAGAGATCTTGCTAACAATACTTATACCAACTTATAAAAGGTCATTAAGCGTATTTAAACTTCTAAAAGATTTAGTTGATCATGACATAAATTACAAAGAAGTCGAAATTCTAGTCGCCATAAATCTTTCTGACCACAGAACTGATATTGTTGTCGAATCTTTCTTGGATAAATTACCAAATTTAAGATTTATAAATTTTACTTCTTTTGCCACATCTTGCGAAAAAAATATAAGTAGATCTATTGAGTATTGTTCTGGTAAGTATATTTTTATTTTAGGTGATGATGATTTGGTTATTAAAAATACCTTTAATTTTCTGATTTCGATATTGCGTAGAATTGATGTGCCAGCAATTATTTTTAATAATATTATGGAAAATCAATTACTACACAAGGATTACGTTTCTAAGTTCTCGATGGGTAAGGCGGTTATCTATAGGGAATTTAATGAACTAGTAAAAGATTTTGGCTTTGCCAGTACCATGTCTTTTATTTCCAGATATGTTTTTAGAAAAGATACGTTAATAGACTTTGAAGAATATATCAAAATTGCCCCAATATTTTCTCACGTATTTGCCTTTATTGATTACCTGCATGACAAAGAAGTTCTATTGGTGGATATGCCTTTAATCGCAAGAGAACTATCCGACTCTGATTCTCACCATAGAATGACAACGGATGTTGGTAAGTATTTTTCTTGTATTTATGGCGAAGAAATACTTTCTAATTTTGATTATATAATCAAAAAACAATTGATATCCAAGAGCTTTTTTTTTGAAATAAAAGAGAATCCAGCATCAATTCGCTATGAGGATTTAGAAGATTCATATCTTTGGCAACAGGTAGCCACGCATTTAACCTATCAATCCCTGCACTATTTAAAAAATAATGGTAAAGTTAGGTCACCACTAAAAGAATCTTTAACAATACTAAAATCGATGGATTCAAGCGTTCTTTGTAAAAAAGAAAAATTGGTTTTGGAGTATTTTTTAGAAGCTTTTGAGAAGACTTTGTCTTCCAACTTAAACAATCACACTAAATCCTATGCCGCAAGTTTATCTAGAAATTTAAAGTATTGTTTAAAGCTTTTTAGGTTAAATTCTAATTATAATCCAAATATTACTTTTGGTCATAAAATTTATTTAAAAATTATATTTAATTTTTTAGTTCTGAGCAAAAGAATTTTAGTTCTTTTAAGGGGGATTTTCGCTTTTGGATTCTATTACTTTTTAAGTAAAGTCGATTTTAAAATTTTAATAATAAAATTAAAACTCTAGACCCTGTTGATATTCAAACCTCAAACATCAACCTCCCCCTAAAAAAGGAGTTTAATGTCAGTCAAATACAAATTGAGCAGTGCTCAGCGGGATAAAATAAAAGATTTCTTACCAGGTAAAGAATCTGATCCAGGGCGAAGTGCGCAGGATAATCGTCGCTTTATTGAAGGCGAATTGTGGATTGGAGAGAATGGCTGCAAGTGGCGCTCTCTGCCTGAAGAAGTTTGGCAATTGGGACAGTGCGTTTCAGAGATTTCGTCGCTGGGCGAATAAGGGAGTTTGGCAAATTATTTTTAACACTTCGGCAGTAAGTGCTAATACAAAATGGTTGATGATTGATTCAACAATTGTTCGTGCTCATCAACATTCTGCTGGAGCATTAAAAAAAACGATGGACAAAAAAGTCAGGCGTTAGGACGCGGTAGCGGTGGTTTTACTACTAAAATTCACACTACCTGCAACAATCATGGCAAGCCTCTGCGCTTCATTCTAACCGGAGTAGAAGTTTCGGGTTTCTTAAAAGCTACAGAATTACTTGATGATTTTGGTTCAGAAAAAGTCGAGGCAGTTCTTGCGGATAAAGACTATGATGCGGTTTACATAGTTGCAGCGATTGAGATCGGCATCAGTGCCGAAGTAGCAATCCCGCCAAAAAATAAATCGTAAAGTTCTGCGCTATTACAACAAGGAGCCTTACAAGCAACGCAACCTAATCGAGCGGCTATTCAACAGGATTAAGAACTTCAGAAGGGAGTTAAGCCGCAAGATACGACAAAACCTCTTCCAACCTCCCTGCATCCACACGAATTGCTTGTGTTTTTATTTGGGGAGTTTGGATGTCAACAGAACCCAGTAGTTTTATGGAAAAATTGCTCACTATTGAGAAAGTAGATTTGGAATATATTGTCGGAAAGCTATCTGATTTTGAAATCAATAAACTAAACAACTCATCAATTCTGGTCACTGGTGCTAGCGGGTTTTTTGGAAAAAATATTATGGAATTTTTAATTTATTTAAAAATTACTGCATTAACTCGAAATATTACAAATTTTAGAGTTAAATTTCCAATCTTAGATCAAATTAATTTTATAAAATTAGTAGAGTCACATATCGGTGATCTAAATTCTAATATTGAAGATAAGTTTAATTTCATTATTCATGCTGCCTGCGACACTGATCCAGATGGTTTAAAAAATTATCCAATCGAGTTTTTGAAAGAAAATTACTTGGGAATTGAATCGATTCTAGAAATTGCTAAGAGATCTGATACTTGTAGTTTGTTGTACTTAAGTTCCGGTGCGGTTTATGGCGTACAAAATGCTGATATTTTATGTATGGATGAAAATAGTGCTACTGCACCAAATATAAATAACATTGGTTCTGTCTATGGAGAGTCAAAAAGATTAGGTGAAATGCTTTGCACCATATATGCCAAGCAACATAATCTAAAAATAAATATCGCTAGATGTTTTAGCCTTGTAGGGCCTCATATGAATTTTGAGGGCCATTATGCTATTGGAAATTTTATAAAAAATATAGCTGACAAAGAAGATATTATTTTAAAATCAAAGAATGAGGTATTTAGATCTTATTTATATTCTGCCGATTTAGTGATTTGGATTATAAAAATTCTTTTATCCGATAGGAAAAATGAGGTTTATAATGTTGGCTCTACTAGAGATATCACGGTAAAAGATTTGGCAAAATTGGTAAAACAAACTTTAAATTCAGAGTCCAATATTATCTTTAAGGAAGGGGAGGTATTTAATACAACCTCCAGTAACAGATATGTTCCTTCTAATTCTAAAATTAAAGGTCATTTAAAAGTTGAGGAGTGGACTTCTTTGGAAGAGGCGATCAAAAAAACTTATCTCTGGTACTTAAGAAATAAATCAAATTAAAAATGAAGGCAGTAATTTTAGCTGGCGGTTTGGGAACTAGGCTTAGCGAAGAAACAACTTTAAAGCCAAAACCGATGGTTGAGATTGGGGGTAAGCCGATTTTATGGCATATCATGAAAATTTATTCCGCTCATGGCATCAATGAATTCGTGGTTTGCCTGGGTTACAAAGGGTATGTAATCAAAGAATACTTTGCCAATTACTACCGCCACATGTCGGATATAACTTTCGATTTAGCTAATAACAGCGAGGCAATTCATAGCAACAATGCTGAAAAATGGAAAGTTACCTTGGTTGAAACTGGTGAAGAAACGATGACTGGATCGCGCATAAAGAAAATTCAAAACTACCTAAAAGATGAAGAAGATTTTTGTTTAACATATGGTGACGGAGTGTGTGATGTTAATATTTCTGATCTTATAAAATTTCATAAAAATAATAAAAAGATTGCCACCCTAACCGCAGTAAAGCCAGCTGGCAGATTCGGTGTTTTAGGAATTGAAAATGATGGTAAAACGGTTCATGATTTTCACGAAAAACCATCTGGCGACGGTAATTATGTTAATGGTGGATTTTTTGTTTTTTCTAAAAAAATTTTTGATTATATTCCAAATGGAGATCAAATTATTTTAGAACAGGAGCCTCTTAAGAACTTGGCAAGAGACAAACAGTTATCATCTTTTAAGCATGACAAGTTTTGGTATGCCATGGATACCCAGAGAGATAGAATTCATCTCGAAAATTTATGGAAAGAAAATAAAGCCGAATGGAAAATTTGGTAAAAATAAAAAATTAAATCTCAAGAGCGATGATCGGAGCGGAATACATTGCGGAGTTTTTTCGTCAAAGAGGATCTGACAAATTCTTTCTTGTAACGGGAGGGGCATGCGCATTTATCGTTGACGCCATAGCAAGAAATCCAAATACTAATTATGTTTGTTTTCAGCATGAGCAAGCAGCGGCAATGGCAGCTGATTCGTTGTGGAGAGTTGACAGAACTGTCGGAGTAACGGTTGCAACTTCTGGTCCTGGCGCAACAAATCTTATCACTGGCATCGCCTGCTCTTATTTTGATTCGATTCCCACCATTCATATCACTGGTCAAGTTAATCAAGATGAAAGTGCTAATTTTCTTGGTACAAGTGTTAGACAAGCTGGTTTTCAAGAAACCAATATTGTTGATATGGTAAAGCCAATCACAAAATATGCGGTACAAGTTAAAAATGGCGAAGAGTTAAAAATAGAATTAGAAAAAGCTTATAATATTGCAATTTCTGATCGTAAAGGTCCGGTTTTAATTGACGTTCCGATGAATGTGCAAAAAGAAGAGGTGGGTAATCAAATCGTTTACAATGTGCCGATTGAAGAAAAGCTATCCGATCAAGAGGTGCAAAAAATTTCTCAACAAATTGCAGATTTATTTAAAGATTCCAAGCGACCAGCTGTGCTTTTTGGTGCCGGAGTTGGCCTTGCTGGATCTGAAAATGAGGTAGTAAAATGGCTTAAAAAAAATTCATCAGTGCCTTTTGTTTCGAGTTGGAATGGTATGACTTATTTTAATCATGATATAAAAAATTATCATGGTCAAATCGGTGTTTATGGTAATAGAGGTGCAAATTTATTGGTTCAAAATTGCGATGCGCTTCTAGTGTTGGGAAGTAGATTAGATAACAGGCAGCGTTCTGGAAATTTCAAATCTTTTGCTCCAGTTGCCAAAGTTCTTGTTATTGATGTTGATAGTGAAGAGTTAAAAAAGTATAAAATTGAAGGTTATCAAGTTGCGCATACAAATCTAAAATATGCTAAAGAAGTCCTGTCAGAAAATGTTTCTTCGAGTCGCGAGTGGGTTGAGTATGCGATAAATTTGAAGGAAGAATTTTTTGGTAAAGACGTTAGTGAGTTTTCCAAAAAAAATAATTCTTTGTCGCCTTACTTGGTGGTACAAAAAATTAATAAAATGATCAGCAATGATGCTGTGGTTATTGCTGATACCGGAGCCAGTTTGTGTTGGGTCTTTCAAGCATTTCATAAAACTAACCAAGCCATATATACCGCTGGAGGTCATTCTACAATGGGATATTCTTTTCCGGCGGCAATAGGTGCAGCTCTAAGTAAATCACAAAAAGAGGTTATTGCTTTTATTGGAGATGGAGGGTTCCAGATGAACATCCAAGAACTTCAGACCGCTTATTTTTATAAGTTAAATCTAAAAATTATTATTCTTAATAACGGTGGATATGGAATTATAAAGCAGTTTCAAGATCTATATTTCGAAAGTAGATATGAGGCAACCGGAAGCGGATATAGCGTTCCTGATTTTAGAAAAGTTGTCGAAGCCTATGGTGTGAAATATTTTAAGGTAGAATCTTTGAGTGATATAGCGGAAGAAATTTTTGATTATCAAGGGCCGGCGGTAATAGATGTGATTCTGCACCAAAATACTTTGATTGAACCAAAACTTGAAATGGGAAGGCCTATACACGACCAATATCCATATCTTTCTGAAGAAAAGGTGCGTGCTTTAAATCCATTCAATGGATTTAAAAGAGCGAAGAAATAAATTTTTAAGATCCATTTCCATATGTATGGCGGCAAAGGTTTTGATAACTCATTATTTTGGGAAAATTAGATTTTTTAGAGGTTCCCTTAGAGCCTGTTTAAAATCTTTTTAACCCCACCTTAAAACGCCAACTGAACCATAGCAAGGGAGGAGAGAGGGGGCTCTTCCTCTAACGATTCTTCCAGAGTCTTCTGCATTTCTTTAGCCAAGAGAATGAACGCTCCACTACCCAACGTTTTGGAATTGCTACGAATTTGTGAAGTTCGCTACGTTTAACAACTTCAACGACTGCTCCAATTATTTTTTTTAAAGCCTTGTCTAAAACTCCAGTCTCATTCCAGATCGTGAAGTAGTAGTAAAGCAAATTCCAATCCGGATATTCCTTTGGAATTAATCGCCAGTGGCATCCAGTTTTTAGCAGATAAAGAATTCCACAGAAAACTAGATACAGGTCTGCGGTTCTTGGTTTCGTTTTATTTTTTGCTGATTCAAGAATTGGTAATATTTTTCTAAATTGAACACGAGTAATATTGCGCTCATGCAATTTCTTTTTAGGGAACCTCTAAAAATTAGATTTTTTTTAGAAATTTTTAGGCAACAAATTTTGGAGCAGGTAAGCGTACTTAGAGGTACGTGCTCGCAAGAAAATGTGGTAACGACAAAATTTACAAAAAAAGCAATTTTTAGAGGCTCCCTTTACTCAAATTGACCTCTGCAAACCCTTGTTTCTACTACCAGATCATCTGGTGGAGAGGTTGTTAGCGCAGCCCTTGAAAGATCTGCTTGGGTTGATTGGAAAGTCAAAAGATTTTAAACAGGTTCTAAGGAAGTCAGAGAGAGGAAATTTCCTACAGACGAGTAATATTACGACGTTGAGCAAAAGGAGTTGGAAAAAATTCTTAAGGATTAGAGCTCATATTACTTCAATGTAATTCGTCATAATTTTCTTCGGTCATTTTTATGAATCGCTAAAGCTGTCCTAAAAATTTCTTTGCAAAGTGTAATTTCCCAATCGCCGAATGAAATATTATAAAGAGCTTCTAACCATTGGTATTCCAGCTTTTAACGAAAGTAAGTATATCAGACAAACGATTGAATCTTGTATCAATCAGGCGGGATTTGTAGTCGTTTCAGATAATGCATCAACCGATGATACGCAAAAAATTTGTGAAGAGTTGGTGGCAAAATATCCGAATTTGAAATATGTACGACATCAACAAAATCAGGGTGGAACAGAGAATTTTAATTTCCTTTTGAGGGAAGCAAAAACCAAATATTTTATGTGGTTTGGTGGACATGATTATTTGGATGAAAGCTATAGTACCCACATGTTGCACATGTTGGAAAATTCTGACGCCGTAGGTTGTTATCCAGCTTCCAGACAGGTAGACGTCAATGATAAGGAAATTGGAATTTACGATTTTTGGTACGCTTCTCGCCTTGTTTCCGACTCTCCATCTGAGAGGATTTACACGCTAATCGCCCACCTCCACGAAGTTTCCGCTTTATTTGGAATTTATCGTACCGCAATAGCGCAAAAATATCTGCTAAAACCAATGCTTGGCAATGATCATATTTTCATTTGCAACATGGCTCTAAAGGGTCGCATGATCTATTCGCCGCGTTCAATCTATAATTGGCGCCAAACTAAAATGGGGTTGAGCGACGAAGAGAACGTAAAAATCTGGCAGAAAAGTTTGGGTAATGCTGAAAATAAAATCGCTGATTCAAGAAAAGAGATGCGGGAAGAACAGGTTAGAATCCTTAAAAAAGCTGGATTCAAATCGATAGGATTTTTCAAGAAATTGCGCCTGATTTCTAAGGCAAAAAAGAAGCTTAAAAAAAGATTTGGCGAGTAACTAACCGCAATTTTTAGAGGTGCCCCTAATTTATTTTTTGTGACAGGTGCGACATGCCTTTACAGCGGAACCGTTTCAATACCAAAATAAGCCTCACTCGCATTAATATCTGGCGGAAGGATTTTGATTTTGTGATTTTTGGCAACTTGTAAGAAGATGTTGATTTTGTCAGTGTTGTCAATCTCTAGATTGATTGAGGCAGTTAAAAACTCTGGTAGAAAATGCGCTTTTAAATATGCCGTTTGATAAGAGATCATCGCATAGGCTGCAGCATGAGATTTGTTGAATCCATAGCCTGCAAACTTGTCAACTAGATCAAAAATTTCTCCCGCCTGTTTTTCTTTCACACCATTCTTTACAACGCCTTTTATAAAAATTTCACGTTGTTGATCCATCTCTTCTTTGATTTTTTTACCCATGGCACGACGTAGTAAATCTGCGGCTCCCAGGCTGTATCCTGCTAAAATTTTTGCGATTTCCATCACCTGTTCTTGATAAACGATGACGCCATAAGTTTCTTTTAGAGCGGGTTCTAGCGAAGGATGGGGATAGGAAATTTTTTCCTCACCATGTTTACGACGAATATAGGATGGAATATTATCCATAGGGCCAGGACGATAAAGTGAGATCAGCGCAATAATATCCTCGATTTTATCTGCCTTCATTTGACGAAGCACGGAACGCATTCCAGAAGACTCAATTTGAAATACACCGATAGAATCGCCAGTAGCAAGCATCTTAAAGGTTTCTTCGTCATCCAATTTTAGATTAGAAATATCAATCTTCACGCCTCGTGTTTTTTCAATCAATTTTACCGTTTCAGAAATTGCGGTTAAAGTTTTTAGACCTAAAAAATCAAATTTAACCAGACCTGCTGCCTCAGCATATTTCATGGAATAACCAACCGCTGGCATGCTAGAGCTATTGTCGCTGTAAAGTGCGCAAATTTCCCAAAGTGGTTTGTCACCGATTACAATTCCTGCAGCGTGTGTAGAAGCGTGACGATTCAAGCCTTCTAACTGCAATGCGATATTTACTAGTTTAGTTATTTGCGGATCTTCTCTGATTGCTTGCTGTAAATCCTTATCCATTTCGATTGCCTTCTGCAGTGTGACTGCCTCAATTGCGTTAAACGGAATAAGTTTACAGATTCTGTCAACTTGATTATAAGGCATTTGCAATACGCGTCCAACGTCCTTCAACACCGCACGTGCTTGCAGCTTTCCGAATGTAATTATTTGCGCGACATATTCTTTGCCATATTTTTGCTGAACATAATCAATTACCTCATCACGTCTCGACTGACAGAAATCAATATCAAAATCCGGCATTGAAATTCGTTCTGGATTTAAAAATCTTTCAAAAAGAAGGCCAAAACGAATCGGATCAAGATCAGTAATTTGCAATGACCAGGCTACGATGGATCCGGCTCCAGAGCCTCTTCCCGGACCAACGGGAATCTGATTATTTTTTGCCCATTTGATGAAGTCGGACACAATTAAAAAATATCCGGAGAAATTCATTTTTACTATGACTGACAGTTCATATTCCAGGCGCGATACATACTCCTCAATAATCTCTTTTTGCTTATTCTGAGGGATTTCTTCGATATGAAATTTATGAGAAAGTCTGATTTTTAAACCAGCCTCGCTTTGTCGTTTTAATGCGTGTGATTCGTCAAATATATCGCCATCATCCACCAAAGCAGAAACGAATTTCGGTAGAGTAGGGGGTCTTTCAAATGCCATGCTGTGGCACTTTTTAGCGATATTAACCGTATTCTCAATTGCTTCAGGAATATCCGAAAAAAGCTCTTCAAGTTGACTTTGGTTTTTAAAAAATTGTTCAGGTGAAAGTCTTTTTCGATTTGTCTCGGTAACAAAATTTCCTTCTCCGATGCAGCTTAAAATATCCTGAGCTTCATGCATCCCCTTAGTAAGAAAATAAACGTCGTTAGTGGCAACTAACGGAAAGGAATATTTCATTGCCAAATCGATAAATTTATCCTCTAGCAATTCCTCTTCTTTCAATCCGTGCCTCGTAATCTCGACGTAAAAATTTTTACCAAAAATTTCCGATATTTCTGTTAACAATTTTTCTAATTTTGCGTCTTGAGAATCGTTTATGAATTTTGTAAGAATGCCTTCCATACCGCCGGATAAGGCAATAATGCCAGATGACCTTTGGGCGAGTAATTTGAAGTCGATGTGAGGAGGAATTCCGTTTTTTTGATTCAGAAAAGAATGGCTGACGAGATAGGTTAAATTTTTATAACCCACGTCCGAGGTGGCAATGAGCGGTAGTTTTGCAAGAGATTTTTGAACATCAAGGTTTGAGAGGTTTTTCTGATCTTCACTTGCAAAATTTATCAAAAATTCGCATCCAATTATTGGCTGAATCCCCGCCTTTTTGCAAGCTGAAGAAAATTCAAGTGCGGCAAAAAGATTTTGACAGTCACTAATGCCGATGGCTGGCATTCTGTCTTCTACCGCTTTTTCTACCAGGTCAGGGATTTTTATTGCACCTTTACAGAGTGAGTAGGTTGTGTGATTGCGGAGCGGTATAAACATTAAAAAATTGTGTGAATATTTGTGTTGAATTTAATTTTTAAGCTTTATCAAGAAAAAGAGCGCCACGCATTTTTAGCAGACCAATTGCGAGACGATTTCATAACCTCTTCAACCTTTTAAATTACTAACAAATTTTTTGTTATCAGGCTTAAAGTCTTGAATCAGCTCCCAATCTGGTTTAGCCCGCTCAACCAATTCTTTAAATTCTTCGATCTTTACTCGCGTTAAATGCGGGAAGTTTTTTGGAGATTTAGAGAGTCTGGAGAAGTTGAGGCTCATGAACTTTTTTGGTTGTTGCGGAAATTTAGTGGAGTTGATTGGGTTGGTGGTGTTTCGTAAGAGGTCTAATATTAAAGGAACCTCTGAAAAACCTAGATTTTTCGAGGAATTTTTAGGAAGATCAGTTTGCGAGCAGGTAAGCGTACTTAGAGGTACGTGCTCGCGAACAAATTGGTCTGACGACAAAATTACCGAAAAAGATGGTTTTGCAGAGGTTCCTAAACTTAATCAACAACTAACTATAACTAACTATGAAAAAGAGTCTCAAAAAAAAATCTAATTTTTAGAGGCTCCCTTAACCTCTTGCTCACGAGAGTAGAGACTCTTGATAACGACGTAAGGATCGAAAGATTTTTTCCTGATCTCGTCAACCATACTAAGAACGCTCTCCCTTCTATCGACCCCGGATACTAAGAACATGGCGATGTAGTATTGTGAGCCTATCACGCTACCACCTTCCCCTCCCACTCCAAGAAGATTTAAAGCGGTTGGATCAACAGCTTTATCAAAAGAAAATCCGAGTAAATCCCTGGTAGAGCTTGGGCCTAAAAATGGAATTATGACATATTACCCCGAGGATATAAAACTAAAACATTCCCCTTGCAACCTTAACAGCCCCGCGCTATCCTCCAGCGCATGAACAAGACAGATTTTAGAAAACTAAGCAAAGAAACACAGGCTGAAATAAGGCGTAGAGCCATTCGCACCTATTT
>CAMDJN010000032.1 GCA_945900795.1 Rickettsia typhi
CTCTAAAGCGACCTGTTTTTTGAAAGAAGGGCTGTAGTTATTTTTCTGACCTTTTGGCATTTTTTTACTCCTTAAAATATTGGGGAAATATTTAAAAAGAGAACTCTAAATTGGGAGAAATGGTGTCCAGTTTTTGGGGGTCATAATACATCACCCCAACACCGCTTTGCTTTGCTGCGAATAAAATGTCTTTGGTTGCCGATGATATTTTTTTGCGATATTCATCGCTAGCAGTAGGTGGAGATTGTTTTAAATTTGATTGGTCAACCAAAGTGCAATATGCCTCGAGAGCCGGTGGTAATGGGCTATTTTTGTTGTCATCTGTAAGCCATTTTTGTACAGCGGCATTTTGTGAGGAAGGAAGTCTTTCTAGGACTAAGACTGCATCTGGACCAAGCTTTGGCAATAGCTCTGCCAGTTCTTTCTTCGGATGTAGGTCTGCATGAAATTCGGAAATTACTAAATTTTTTGTGGGATCGATTTCCTCCTCAGTAGTTTCGCCACTAGACTTGCTTTTCAGGTCTGGCGCCAATTCTAAATATCTTTCTATTTTTGCATCACGGGCCTCTGCGAATGTCACGCGTTGTCTATCTTCAAGCCTTACTACGCAATCTTTGTAATTGTAATCAGTTGGTGCGCAGCAAAAGAAGTCGTAATTTTTTGCCCTAGCTACATCCAAATTCTTTTCAACCCAAATCCGTCATTAGAAAAAAATTCCCCACCAAAAACCTTCCAATTTTTCTTCCTCACGAGGGCTCAAAAATTGAGTCAAAATGTATCGGTTTTTGGAAGTTGGTAGATTGCTCCCAGAGGTTAGTAATCCACCCTCGTTTTTGCATTGATGCCGCTAGAGTTAAGATTCTTTTCTTACCATACTTTACCACATAACCGGCGGTGTTAAAGAGCTTGTAGCGTAACGTCTTGAGGGTTTGGCCGCTACGGGTTTTGAGTAAGGCTTTACGGAAGAAGCTCATCAGATTGTAGGAAAGCATTACGGTGCTTAGAGTTGCCTCAGTGGCGAAGAAGTTTCTTTGATTGAATTTATCGGCAGCGAAGTCGTATTTGAGCTCTTTGATTCTATTCTCGCAATTAGCCCTACCACGATAGAGGCGCCAGATTTCTAAGGCTGGGAGGTTGAGATTGGTGACCATTGCCCCGTAGCGATATTTCCCATATTCCTCATCATCCTTGTCGAAGAAGCTGAGCTGTTTGCCTAAAGCACTTTTGTTTACTTGCTCTCTGGTTTTGATATGTTGTCTTACAGCGATTACTCTGCGTGGCTTATCCCAGGAATTTGGTTGATGATTGAAGCAGCAAATCTCAATCCCTTCACCACCAACTTCAACCAGAGGCCACCAGCCTTTATGACTTGCCATTGCTCGTTGCAGAGGCTGCATCATTGGTAAGGCAATGATGTAATTTTGTTTCTTCTCCTCTAAATTTTCTAAGAACGGATTACCTGAGAAGCCACTATCAGCCCTGATCAGTCCGCATTTGATTAACCCCAGCTTGTGTAAAGTATTCTCAAGAAAAGCCTCAACATTATTGGAACTATGTGTTGCTCCTGGTCTTAACCAGAAATTAGCCACCATCTCAGTATCAGCAACAAAAGCCATGAGTGGATGATGGCTTGCTCGTCCCTTCTTATGCGGATTGTAGCCTTTAGTGGCGCCATCTTGTTTACCGTAGCGGGTGATGACTGTTGAATCTAGATCTAGCGTTACGTAGTCGATGTGAAGCGATGAGAAGAACCAGCGATAGGCTTCATCGAAAACTTTGTCACAGCGAGCTTGGTCAAATTTACCGAAGAACCTCGAGATTGCTCGGTGTCCCGCCATTTTCTCAAAGTTAAAGATTCGTCGCAAAACATCATCGAAGCGCACTACCTCACACTGTTCGTAGGCATTGGCTCCGCACCAAACCGAGATCATGAATTGCGTCATCAGTTGAGTTGGATCGTAGCCGCGATTAGAGCGTGGCTGCGGTAGAGGCAAAGACTTTAGCAAAGCAGGAAATCCTAAATGATCCATCATCTTCTTCATCAAAACCATTCCTCCGAATGGGGTAATGTTTTTATCGCAGAAACCGAGTTCTAAATCTTTCATAAATCCCCTAAAAAACGTCAAAAACCAATCCGAAACTAATCCGAAAAAGAGCAAAAATTTTGACCCAGATTCGGGAAGAAAAACATTCGATTTCTGAGGTCGGAAATTACAACAGAAACCTAGCTGAGATGTGCGTGGGTATTGGGTTGATTCCTAATGACCGTCATTAGGAAATTTGGGCTAAATGACGGATTTGGGTTCAAAAAGAAGGTACAAAGCGCGAGAGTCGCAGTTAAACAATGCAGTTTTTGAGTCATGGTCGAATTCGACGTCTTTTTCAAGATCTAGTTTTTTAGCGATTGCTTCAATGTCGTTTTTGAAATCGTCATACTTGTCGTGAGGAATGGTGAATTGGTAGGAAACGTTTGGCATGTGTTTTTAGTGGTTGAGTTGGTGCGTAAGTCCTATTAGCTTTGGTATATGACCTCTTGCCCTGATTTTTAGGCTCCACGCTTTACAAAACTAACGTGAGTCCTTTTCCTAATTTAATACCATAAACCTGTTCTTTAATCTGCTTTTCCACCTCATTATTGCCCTCAATCTTTGCTAAATCATTAAAGTCAGTCGGTTGATCTTCCTTATGACCATATCCAAATTTTGGCAATATTACCTGTGCGCCATGTTCTTTGGCTGCTAGCTCAGCTTTTTCTTTACCTACATTAATCTCTTTCCACAGATCATTGTCTGCGGCAATGATAAAATTGTTGTTTCGATATTTGTCCTTAAGGTTTTTAAGGACTGGCTCAAGATTCCCGGCATCAAAACACACTGCTACGGGGCGTAGGGTTGCTTGATAAATTGTTGCGGCGGTAGCAAATCCCTCAGCAATAAATATTTCCTTTGGTTTTTCTATTGTATTATCGTTTTTATTCAAATTTCTGCCTTCATTAAGCAGGTCATTGATTGTTTTTCTCTCTTTTTTGTCACGATCTTGGCTTTGTTTCTGCTCTTCTTTTAACTTTTCTTGTCCAATCATAAAGAAATAGCCCTTCTTTTCACCATCCTTCAAGAATTTCTTTGAACCATCTTCACTGATAAATTGTAGCGAATGAATCTGACCTTCTACATCTCGTAAAGGTAGGACAATTCTGTTATCTTCAGTAAATCTGATATCAGAAATTTGCTTGGTGATTTCAGATATTCTTTTATTGGTGAGATATTTGTGATTTCTGCATTTTTCTTCGCTGTTTTTTGAGTAAGAATCAAAATATTTGATTGCCCTTTGCGCTGCTTCTGCCCTCTCTTTTAGCCTCTCTTGTTCGAGTTGGATTTTTTGTTCTTCCGCCTGCTTCATTCTTAATTCAAGCTCTTCTACTGACACCTCTTTGAATTGAATATTTTTATTGTTCTCAGCTTTGATTTTACCTACCCCATATTTGAAGACCTCTCCGCTTTGATAGCTCTTTACATAGCCAGCTTCACCAAACCAACAGATTTCGTTTTCTTTCTTCTTGCCAAAACGAATCTTTTTACCGATGTCGTTGAAGGCTTTATCCATTGCAAGTGAGAGGTAGTTGGAATGGAGAGTGGTTTCAGATTTTATGGCATTGGTAAAGGCTTCTTTGATGTCTGATTCGCTTAGGATTGGGATGAAGTATTTTTCTGATTTTTTGCTGTTGTTACTTCTTGTCTTTTCAGCGTTGCTTTGAACTAGGTCATTTTCTTTGGAAACTGCGACTGAGCTGTTTCCTTCACCTATTTGATTTTTGGTGATAGCTTGGAGTCTTAATTCCTCTAAATCAGGAGCATTTTTTCCAGAGAATTTAACATTACTGCGGGAGAGGATGAGTTCTTCGGTATAGCTAAGATTTGGCTTCTTCTTGATTGCAGAAATTTCAGTTTTGGCATGGTTGTTTAACGAGTCCTCTGTTTCTTTAGCCATGTCTTTTGGTGTGTTTTGATTTGAGGTTGGGGTTGGTTGTTCTGATTCCGTGAGCTTCTCTGATTTGGTTTTTTTCAGATGCTCTGGTATGATTGAGCCGAGCTTATCAGTATTTCTACTTTTGTTTAATTCAGTTCTGAGTTTGACGATTACTTGCTTCATATCATCGAAGTAGGTTATGGCATCTTTTACCACCCCCCTTTCTTCTTGGTTGAGTTTTGTACCTTTTAGGTCGGTTTGAAGCTGATGTTCTGCTTTGGTGATTTCCAATAACTGTCTTTCGAGGATTTGTTTAAAATAGCCTCTAGTCTCTTTGGGTTTGAGATAGGCGAACTTGGTGTTATCATCGAGGTTGAGTTCTTCGTTTAGCTTTTTTGCTAAAAGTTGATTGTCTTTGGCGAAGGAGTTGATGGTGAGTTCGATTGCAGTTTTTATTTCTTCTCCATTGGTGCTTTTAACGATCTGTTTCTTGAGGCTCTGAAGCTCTATTTTGTTATTGCTGAGATTCACCTTATCAAAGAATCCCATCTCCTTGTTATTTTTTTTGTGATAATCCGTTTCTTTTATCAGAGCTTCTAGCTTAAGGGCTATTCTGGCTTTGTAGACATAGGCATTGAATCTGTTAGCTGGAACTGCTGCTAGCTTTGACTGGTAGTGGGTGTTTTGTTCTCTGATACTCACCAATTTCTTTTCGATGTTTTCGAGGATTTGCTTTTGATCCATCCTTGCTACTGATGCTCTTTTCACTCCATAGGCAGTGAGGGTTTTGGCGTATAAATCGCGCAGAACAAAGAGATCGTGTTTGTCGAAGCGTAGATTTTCTCCGAGATTATTTTTCTTTTTGACGATGACGTGGAAATGGTGATTCTTGGTGTCATAATGGGCTGCTAGGAAGTAATCGAAGCCTCTAGCCTTGAGATTATCTTCGAGGAACTTTTTGGTTGCTAGGAAGCCCCTCTGCTTGTTCTTGTCTTCATCCCCCCCAATAGAAAACATCATATGGGACATGATGTTTTGATCTTTTTTAAAATCCTTTTGCCAGATTTTGATTATTGCTTCCGCCTCTTCTTTGCTTGTGATTTGTTTACCGTCTTGGTTGTAAAGAACTGTGTCTGATTCTACTCTTAGCTTTACTTTTCTTGTAAGTAGTTCTTCTGGTAGTTCTTCTGGTAGTTTTTCTGATAGTTTTCCTGGGGATTCATTTAAAGAATTTGATTGGTATTGATTTAGTTGATCTTGATTTGCCTGTTCTTGATTTTGTTTAGAAACTTCTTCCCCAAAACCAACAAATCTCGCGATGTAATTTACCGCCGCTTTTACTCCTCTAATATCCTTGGCACTACTGATAATTTTTATGACTGGTTGAACTTGATCTTTGGTGTTTTTTGCTCCAAGAATAAGTCCTCTGAGGTAATCGAGGTTGATGAGTCTTTGGGTAAAAAGAGGAGATTTGAGATTGAAATTTTGTGCAAGGAAGCGGTTAGGAGTGATACTAGGTAGCTTTCCGATCTTTGTTGGATTATCGGATTCCTCATCATCAAGAAAAACTGAGTTATTATTTTTGAAGAAGCTGTACTGTGCCGGGTTAATCATTTTCTTCTTCTCCAGTTTTGATCTGGTTTAGAGTTTGGGATCGAACTCGAGCTTCTTCTAAATTTTCTTTTGAGACATCATCAACCTTAGACTTATTGGTCAGAAGCTCTTCTATTAAACCCTTAAGGTAAGAAATGGAGGAATTAAGATTGGTTAAGTTGCCTCTAATGAAGTCTAGGTCATTTGGATTGAGCTTATCGAGGATAAGGAGCCTTTCAATTGTTGGTTCTGCTATATCGAAAACTTTTAGGTGCTCTAAATTGAAATAGTGAGCAATTTGGTTAAGGTTGACCCCGATCTTGCCCAGACCATAGTAGTTATCTCCTAGCAACTCTTTGATTTTACCCTCCCTGTCTCTTTTAGCCCTTTTTGTCTCTTTGATGTCTGGCTTTTCCCTGCTATTGATGAGGTGCCTTAGATAATCACTTTTAGTGATTTTAATTTCTGCTGATAGGGTGTTGAGGAGGTCTTTTTCTTCTTTAGTACAGCGGAATTTTATTTCTTCATCCATGACTTCGTTTTTTATAATTCTTGTGGTTGATTTTAAGATAATTGGGCACACAATGTGCACACAAATTGGCATCAGCCACTGAAGCCCATTTAATGTGGGTTGACTAAGTAGAAGCTGTCCTTTAGAATGAGATGACAAATTGGGGTCACCCACATTCAACCCTTCAGAAATGGAGGGTTGACTAAATTAACTCTCTTACCCCTCTCCTCACTTCCTCAAATTGCTCTCCAGTTATTTCTCCCATCTTGTGCGTTAAACGCTTACTCTCCCATACTCTTATCTGAGATAACATCGCACTTTGATTGTTTCCTTTGAAGTGGATCGTGTGGTAAAATTTGTTTTCCTTGATTTTGGTTGTTAAAGGCACCCCAAGAAATATATGATTGTTGAATTTCCTGACTATCAAAACTGGACGATTATATAATTGATTCTTTCCATTTTCTTCATGTCCAACATTCACTCCGATACTACACCACCAAATTTCTCTTTCCTTAAAGGTTGGGGCTCTGTGTTCCTTATCGAGTTTTTGTTTTAAGTCATTCCACTTGTTGAAGTCCTTTTCCATTTTTGATGATTTAAAATTGATGGTTTTTCTGATAAAATTTAAGCATTAGATGCTCTGCTCTTTCTAGGAATTTTTTTAATCATTTTCTTGTTTACTGGTCTTCAATTCTCCCGCGAAATCTTGAGTTAATTTTTTGGCAAAATAGCCTCAGATCTTACCATAAACTTTACGAGAAAATCACCTAGGTTTTTTGACCATTTTTCTGCTATTTTTGCTCCCCGATTCCCACCAAGTTTTTTAGACACTCTCCCCCTCCTTTCTGACCAGAAAAAATAACTTATTTTCTAGGATTTCCTAAAACTTTTTAAATAGCTGCCTCAGAGATTTTCCGATTTTCATGCGGAGTTTTTTTAGGGTGTTGGACAGATTTTCACCTATTTTTCCTAAAATACTTTTACGAATTCTTGGCAAATTTCTTGGTTTTTTGTTCGAAGAGGTTTGGTAGTTATTGGTTTTCTTTTTCATGATTTTGATGTTGGTAGGTTTGCTGTTTTTGGTTGAAATTGAGCTGAGAAGTGGGTAGTTTAGGGGTGGTGGTTGTCTTGTTCCCACATCTCTTGTTATCCTGCCTTTTCATTACTTTTTATACTCTTACTTATGAAGGTAATTCTGAGGATTTTAAGAAGATAGCGGTTTTGGGTTTGGTATGAGGGAAATTCAGACAGAATATATAAGAAACTTTGTAGGGGGGAGTTGGGTGGTTTTTTAAGACATGGGAGAGTTTTGGAAGGCTTTGGTTTTGGGTTATGATTTGTTGTAGAGAAGATGTTTTTGGTGGGGAGGGGTTTTTGGGTGGTGAAACTTTTGGGGGAAATTTATGGATGGATTGGTTGGAAAATTTCTTCGGATTTTTTATAATTTTTTAGATAAGAAACAGGGATAAGAACTTCTGAAACTTCGATTAGTTTTTTGATACATGGATAAAATTTATGAGGGAAATTATGGGAGATTTTTCCTTCTTTTTTGAAGAGGTTTTGAGTAAGTTTCTTGGAAGATTTATGAAAGGTTTTTTAGCAAACTACTGGGGGAATTTTAGGGATTATTGGACAAGATTATTGAAAGAATTTTGGTTTATAGCTATAGGATTATTTTGTGGGTAAGGTGGTAAATTTACCACCTTTTTTCATGGTATAGAAGAGCTTCTATCTCCCCTCCCTAAATCCGACTTTTAGAATTTTGTTAGCGACTTCAAAAGCACGTTTGAAGTTTTCCTCGTTGATGTCATCCCTTCCAATCCATCTTGAAATATAACCTCTGGAATATTCTAAGTGTTCGAACTTACCAAGTGAGCAACAAACCAGATAGGCTGTTGTTTCTGCTTCAAATTCTTTCACTGAAGAATCCAACTCTTCCTCATCAATTATTTTAGGATCTTCTTTGTGAAGTAAGCAGTGTGTGATTTCGTGAATGGTTGTTTTGTATGGCGCAAAAGCTAGGGGATTGATGGCAATGATATTTTTGCTAGGTACTGCGTAGCCTTGGCAATTACCGTTGATACTTTGGAACTCTTCTTGGGTTATTCCAAAAACTTCAAGGACTCTTTTAATGTCAAAATTTAGCAACTCCTCTTGCTTAAACTCTTCACCTTCAGTTTGTGACAAAGTGAACCAATGCCTTTTCATGATGAATTTGTGAGGGGTGGGCTTGGTTGTTAGATTTTCTGTGGCTTGTTCTTCTTCGACTTTGTTTATGCTAACAACTGGCAAAAATAGAGAAATACCTTTGCTACCTTTCTTTACTTGTCTGCCCAGCTCTTTCCATCCCTTGTAAGTGTTGATTGGCTCTAAATTTAACAATTGGCTTTCTGCAAGGATTCTGTTTCTTGGACTATAACTACGAAATAACCTGTAAGCTTCATGCAGCTTGCTTGGTTTGTCGTAAATTTCTGAAAGATATTCTTTAAAACTGATTTTGATTTCCTGGGACATTGTTGCTCCTGACTTAATTAGATGATGAAACAGCTTTGCTGTTTGAAGAACAGCGGTTGCTGCTTTCATCGTCTTGCTAGCCAAGAAGCATTTGTCGTTTTTCAAAGTCACCGGAAGGAGCGGAGGGAGTTGCAGCGAAGCGGAAATGAGTGGAGCGACTAGAGGGAAAGGTGGAGAAAATCAGATTTTTTCTGAAGCTCGGTTCTGTATTTCTTAGAAATTCTGGGTAAGAAATTTTATTCAAAAAAAACTAAAACCTAAAATTTGTTATCTAGAATTTCTTGGGAATACAGAAGTGGTGCGGCTGCAAGATAAAATCTGATTTTACTACCTTGAGTTTGAAAAATGGCGGATGCCGAGACCAACTGTTTATTTCTACCGCTTATCTTGTGGGAGAAATTCCTTTGAACTGGTGTGGCTTTTGCCACTACACACATCACTACATCAATAAGGAGAACCTTGTGAGATTTTTTAAAATAGAATTGAAAATCTTTACCTAATTGAAGCGGTAAATTGGTTCAATAAAACATGGTCTTTAATATACACCATAACCAGAGTTCTGTAGGTTGTATACACGTCTCTAAAATTTAAAAACTATTCGCGCCTTCCATCATTTTGTAAATTTCTTCGAACCTATTTTTTGGGTTACGACATGCATAATTGCTCCAGCCACGAAAAAATCCTTGCAAATCGCAAGCGTTATTAGACTCGCTTAAGTTTAATGTTTGAAGCAGGCTGTTCATATTAATTGATTCATCGCCATCAATCATCACTCCGGTTAAATAAACACAAAACCACCATAATGTACTACTATTTCCTCTACCAAAAACACTGGTCAGAAAGTTACCAATGTCCAAGTGAGTTGACTGACTCTTGCCGATGGAATGGTACGTCTTTGGATGGGTAGCTTTGAGTGCGGACATGAAAATTGTAGCAGCAACAAGACACCAAAAACCTCTACCTTTTTTTATCTCTTCACAAGCCATTGTGTGGCCAATAATTCTAAACATTTTCTGCATTTGACGTGGCTTTATTGCTAATGCCTCAATCAGTTCAATAACTCTTTCCAAATCATCCGTCTTCATCAAACTAAAGCGCCTGCCATTTTCTAAATATTTGGATACGTAGTAGTAAGTTAGCTTTCCCAACCCATTTCTACTCGGTTCTGGCAACGAAAACTCCCGATTAACAAACTTACTAAAATACTCAACAAAGTTGAGATCTTTACCAAATAGAGCTCGCGCTGAACAGCTAAGCTGGTCGTAATCTACCGCTAATACAAAAACTAATCCATGTACATCAAAAACATGTTTTATCGTCTCGAGATAGTTGATGGCATAGTCGGGACGACATCGGTCTAACTCGTCCACAAAAATAAAAGCTTGTGGTTTTTCACCGCCAAAAATTTCCGACAGAGCTTCTTTGAGTTTTTTTAAAGCCTGCGTTTTTTCTTCGTAAAGTTTTACAAAATCTGGTTTCCCGGTCTTTCTGCTTTTTTTCTTCTCTTCAGCAAAAGCACCGGCGGCAATGACATTAATTCCAGTGAGTTTTATAACTGCTTGGTTAGCCATTCCTACGGCAAGCCAACTCAGGTCTTTGACTGCTTCGCGAAGAATCTCACCTTTTAAATGTTCGCCTTTGTCTTCAATGACTTTGATTAAACTAGTGACAACGGCAAGAATAGGATCTCCACAGTAATCACTCTCCCAAGCATTTAGAATTATGGGAAGTGGAAGTGTTTTATATTCTTGTCGCCGTTGCTCTAAATCATCCTTCCACATAGAAAGAAAATGCGTTTTTCCTGAACCGAATGGAGCATTTAAACTAACAACCAAACTACCGTCTACAAAGTCATGTTCGACCATCAAAAATCTTTCCAGCTTTTCGCTAAAAGGCTTTAGTTCAAGTTTGTCATGCTCAGCAAAAGTTATGCTCATAAATCAAATTGGTTTGTTTTGTTAAGACAGAGCGGTTTAATAACCAGACACCACCTACGCCTCAGCGTAGCTTGTAGTTGGTGTACGAAAGAAGTCTATTTAACTCTGCTTCAACATCCGATAAAACACCGCCTTACTAACTCCAAGCGTTTTAAGGATTCTGCTGATTTTGAAGTCTCTATTGGCGTGAAGCTGTTTTGCCATAGCGATCTTTTCTGGTGTGACAATTGAGGGTCTGCCACCTTTTCTTCCTCTGGCTCTAGCTGACTCTAGTCCAGAGATTGTTCTTTCTCTGATTAACTCCTTTTCAAATTCAGCGATTGCGGCGAAGACGTGGAAGATGAGTTTTCCGCTGGAGTTTGAGGTGTTTAGGGATTGGGTGATGCAGCTGAAGTTTATTTTTCTTTCGTTGAGATCGTTGATGGTGTTTACTAGGTCTTTGAGGCTTCTACCTAATCTGTCGAGCTTGTAGACTACGAGTTCATCTCCTTCTCTGAGATATTCTAAAGCTTCTTTGAGTCCTGGTCTTTCTGCTTTGGAAAGGGATCCAGATATTTTGTCGGAGAAGATTTTGTCACATCCAGCTTTTTTTAGCTCGTCTTCTTGGAGGTTGAGGTTTTGATCTTGGGTTGAGACACGCATGTAGCCGATTTTCATGGTTAGTTCAGAAAATTTTCTTAAGCTTCGATTCAAGCTCTTCCTGATTGTCCTTATCCAATTTTCCTATTTTGTCCAAGATAGATTTTTGAGTGATGTTGGCAAATTTCATCCTTACAATTGAGGCAGAGTGAAGTTCTAACGATTTGTGACTGATGAGTTTGAGGTCGTTCCAAAGCTTGGAATGTTTGGCGGAAGTGATCATGGCGACTACAACGAAACCGGTGTTTTTGTTGTAGTCATCGCTTGAGACAATTACAGCTGGTCTAACTTTGCTAATACCGGTTTTATCGATGAAAGGAAACTCGGTAACAATTACATCAAACTTGTGATATGTCATGGTAGATTATGGTTTTAAATGAAGACGCTTTTGATTTCTTAGTATTTTTTTTATTCTTCATCTACCCGCTCGATTCCAACACTAAAAAAATACACTAATTCAATTTTTTCTTGGCTTGTATTTCTGCAATTCAGTAAAAGCCTCATCATCTTCTTTAGAATTCCATTCATCAGAAAAGCTTTGGTTAGAGCTAGACAGAAAGGCTGAGGAAGACTCTTCGTATTCTTTTTTGTTACTTCCCACATTGCTGAAAAGCCCTCCACTTGCCCTACTCTTATCAAGCTCTTTATTCACAGCATCGACGATAAAACTTTTTATCGATAAATCATTAAAAGCGGCAAAGGCTTTGACCATTCTGTAAAGCTCGGAAGGAAAATCTAAAGTTACTCTTTTGTTGGTATTGGTACTAGACATGATTTGTAACAACTTGGTTTTTGGATGATAATAAATAAATGTTATAAAAACATTTAAACACTGTTCTAATATTACAAGTTAATTTCTTTTCACAGAAAAAAGCTTTTACTTCTTTTGAGTTTTTATCTTAAAACCTTAAATTGGTTTCTAAAGACTCAAATCTTCTTATTTTAAGAACTTTGTTTTATGAACGATTAAAGAAACTACTTTGGAGAAGTTTGAGGAGGAAATTTGGAATGGAATGGTTTGTCTTAAAAACGAAGGTTTTTGGGACAACTACAAACAACAAAAAAGGGTAAGGTTTTTTGCCCTACCCTTTTTGCAATTTTTAGGTTTTGTGATTTTTATTTCTAGGAGCAACTTCCAGTCTAAACTTTCTGATTAATCTCCATTTCCCCCATAAAATAACATAGAAGAGTTGCAGGAATTTTTAGAATTACAGGAGAATTAGGAATGTTTTGTTCAATTACTCCAAAATCATCTGTTGATTTGGTTACAATATAGCCCCTTTTGATATCACGTTTTGAGCAAAACTCTAGAAGACCTTGGCAATCAACAAGCGAAGTGTGTTGTGATCTATATTTTACCTCAAACGGAATAACTTCCGTGCCAATTTCTGCAACTAAATCCACTTCTAAATCCTTTTTTCCCTGCCAATAGCTGAAACGTACATTTTGCGTATAATAGCGAGCAAATAGATGTTTAAGAACTGCTGATTCAGCAGAAACACTTAAAGCTCCGGGATTATCAATAATACTCCTACCATTCAACATTACGGCTGGAGCAATTGCTGGATCGGATAAATAAACTTTATGCTTACCTCTTAAAATTTCCTTACCATAGCCAAATGGTTGTAATCTATAAACGAGATGAGCGGCTTCAAGTAGCTCAATAAATTTCTGCGCCGTAGGACGTTTAACACCAAGATTATTACACAAACTAATCATATCCAATATCGCACCATCATGAAGACACAAATAAAGAAAGGTTTGTTCAAGTTCTAGAACCAGACGCACTCCGAACATCGCTGTCATATCACGCTTCAGAGCCTTATCGATTATATCTTCGCGTAAAAGTTTCTGGGCTTGGTTTACAGTATCAACTAATGCAGTTTGAGGGAAACCACCACGTACTAAATAGTCATGAAAATGAGCTATGTAAGAAGAAGCTATTTCATTGGTTCGAACAATTTCACCCACACTCCATTCAAAAATTTCTTTTAATGATTTGATTTTTGGCAGTTCAGGCAATCTCAATTTCTTTAGCTGAACATACTCATAAAAAGATAGGGTAGTTAAACGAATAGTATGCCAACGACCAACACCAGATTCTTGATCGGCCTGCAATATTGGAGTTGCTGATCCGGTAAAAGTAATTCTGCGTTGTTTATTGAAATCAACCTGGTGCTTTACCCAAGTTCCCCAATCGCGAATAAACTGTGCTTCATCCAAAAAGATGTATTCTATACCTTCTTGCTTCACTTCACGTTGACGCCAAGCTTCTATTGCATCATCAACTCCCGCTAGTTTTAGCAATGGATGGTCAAATGTTGCATAAAATATATTACTGACAGGCACACCATCTTTGATAAGATTGTCAATTGCCTGCATTATCAAAGTTGTTTTACCAATCTGTCTTGCACCTGAGAGAAAGGTAGCACGTGCAGCTGGTGGATTCTTCACCCATTTGTAAAGTTCACCAAAAGATGCTCTTTTCCATATCGGCAAATCAGGAATCTGATCACCACGCCACCAAGGATTAAATTTTGCTAAAATTGCTACCAGTTCCTCTCTTTCGATTTTCATAAAAATTTATTAAAATTACTCCTAATTATCTATTTTGAACTAATTGATACTTTTAATACAAGTATAATTTAACTAAAAGAGGTATTTAATATCTTTTTTTAAAATAAGGAAAGATTTTTCTACTGAACTCATTGCAGCAACATGTTTAGGAACGGATTTGATGTAGTGGAAAACGAAGGTTTTTGGGACAACTGCAAACAACAAAAAAGGGTAAGGTTTTTTGCCCTACCCTTTTTGGAATTTTTAGGTTTTGTAATTTTTAAAGGAACCCTGGTCTATTTCGACTTCACAGAATCTTTCAAAGCTTTTCCAGCAGTAAATCTAACTCTTTTTCCAGCTTTGATTTGAAGTGGTTTTCCTGTTTATCGAGCCTCTCATAAAAACCATGTAATTGGCTTTTAAGTTTTACGAAATCACACAAGGACCACAGCCACCTTTCCCAACTTTTTCTGATTTTATAGGAACAACTTTAGCAGCTGGCATCGCTTCCAACCCCTCAAGAGTTAGTCTTTTTGATTCTAATAGAATTTGTTCAATTGTCTTTGTTTCTAAATCTGTATTTTGACGTCCTAATTCTACAATTCTTTCATCCCCATCTCCCAGACCTGCTATATCCTCTAGTAAAGCCTTCTTTTGCTCTGCACTTTGGTTAAGGAACTTTTCCACCATTTTCGGGAATGCAACTTCTGCCCAAGTCATTTGATGAGCTTTCTCACATAAGTAATCAGCCATTGCTTTAGGGTCTTTTCCTGTCATTGCTGTTGTGACAGTTGTGTGGGCCATTTGTATGTTGTCTGCGGTTAGGTGATTATGTATCATCCTTTCATAAGCTACACCTTTACCTACTCCAATCCAGGGCTGGGTTATGTTATTATTTTCTAATAATTTTTTATGAACTTCACGTAAAAAAGCATTGCCAGCTTCAACTTCTATTACTTGAGTAACTCCTAATCGCGCTACAAATCCGGTTAAAGTATCTAATGCTACCAATTGACGTGCTGCTTCTATTTTGTTTGGAATAGATTCTGCTTTTGCTACAGAGATCCAAGCACATATTTCAGAGAAGCCTTTTACTGGCTGATTAACACAAGCTTCGAGGTAGCCAGAAGATATTTTGTCTATCCAGCTTAAAGTGGTTGGATTTTTTGTAATGAATTCAATAAGTGGATTTACAGCGTTGATTATTTCTTTGGTACCCCCTCTTTGGTCTATTGATTCATTTAGGTAGCGGTGGAGTAGTTGGTAGGTTGGGGGGAGTTCTGCTGCATGTGACTCATCTACTGTGATATTAATTGCTGCGTAGGCTGTTTTGAGGGAGTCTTTTATTTGGGCTGATTGAGAATTATCATTAATATGTGCGGGGTAGGTTACTTCGCAATCTCTTTGCTCTAGTTCTGCTAGTTGTGATAGGAGGTGGGGGGTGGGGATGAGTTCTTTACAACCATTAAGATTAAGTTTTCTTAGACTAGTTGGTAATGTTGGTAATTCTTTTAGTTTCTCACACTCAAAAAGATAAAGTTCCGTTATTCCATCTGGCAGCTTGTCAGGCAATGTTGTAAGTTCTTTACAGCCATTAAGATCAAGTACCGTGGTACCTTCCGGTATCTGTTTTATATCTAGCGATACAATATCTCTAGAGGGCGAGTATGTAGTCATTCTACCTTATAATTTGTTATGGTTATAGGGTAAGGTTTTTATGCCCTACCCTTTCAATGATTTCTATGAATTCTTGGAATCAAAGAGCCTTTGGTTACTCGACTTCACAGAATCTTTCAAAGCTTTTCCAGCAGTAAATCTAACTCTTTTTCCAGCTTTGATTTGAAGTGGTTTTCCTGTTTGAGGATTACGTCCTTTTCTTGCTGCGGTTTTACTTACTTTGAAAGTACCAAATCCGATTAAGGTAACATGGGGCTGTTGCAAATCCCCAAACAATTTCTTCATAAATTTCTTTAGTTTTTTTGATTATTTTCCTTGTTATTAAAAGTAGCTAAAGCTACTGTTTACTAGCCCTAATGGCACTTCTGACTTTCATAAATCAGCAAGTTTT
>CAMDJN010000033.1 GCA_945900795.1 Rickettsia typhi
CTTGCTAAAAACTTGCTGATTTATGAAAGTCAGAAGTGCCATTAGGGCTAGTAAACAGTAGCTTTAGCTACTTTTAATAACAAGGAAAATAATCAAAAAAACTAAAGAAATTTATGAAGAAATTGTTTGGGGATTTGCAACAGCCCCGTTAAAGAGAGTTACTCCAACCAACAGAGAGTTGAAAGCGCAAGGTATCGGAAATATCATTTCTGGATTGATTGGAGGATTGCCAATAACCCAAGTAATCGTACGAAGTAGTGCCAATGTCGCATTCGGAGCAAAAACCAAACTCTCGACAATATTTCATGGAATTGTCTTGCTGGCTTCCGTGATTGCTATTCCTGACATTCTAAACATGGTTCCTTTGGCAAGTTTGGCATGCATACTAATCGTGGTAGGGTATAAACTAGCTAAGCCTGCAATCTTTAAAAAATCCTACAAACTAGGTCTCGAACAGTTTGTGCCATTCGTTATGACGATTTGCGGTATGGTGTTTTTTGACCTTCTGAGCGGCATTGGCTTGGGAATGCTCGTGGCAATATACTACCTACTCTACAACAACTTCAAAAACTCTTACCATCGCATTAGGGATGAAGAGGGGCGAGATAATAAGCACGTAATCAAACTTGCTGAAGAAGTCTCGTTCCTCAACAAGGGCAGCATCATTCAGATGTTAACAAATCTTAGAGACGGATCAGAGTTGGTAATTGATGGAAGTCGTTGCAAGACAATCCGTCACGATGTAATTGAAATTATTCGTGACTTTAGGGTCAATGCAAGATCACGAAATATCGCTCTAGAAATAAGAGGAATCGAGCTGTAAACATCTAAAAATAATCATCGAATCATATGAAAACTTTCACTAGAAAACACCAAGAAGACTTAACCCCACTTGAGGCAATTCAGCTACTCAAACAAGGTAACGAAAGGTTTGTTAATAACCTCAAAATCAATCGCAATTTATTGCAGCAAATCAACGAGACTTCCGAGAGTCAGAATCCCTTCGCAATTGTTTTGAGCTGCATTGATTCCAGAACTTCTGCGGAATTAATTTTTGATCAGGGATTGGGGGATATTTTTAGCTGCAGAATTGCCGGTAATATTCTCAATGATGACTTAATTGGTAGCATGGAATTTGCCTGTAAAGTCGCCGGATCAAAGCTAGTTGTGGTTTTGGGACATACGGGGTGCGGAGCAATAAAAGGCGCTTGTGATCGGGTTAAGATGGGTAAATTAACCGGATTGCTAAAAAAAGTTTCTCCTGCAATCAAATTGGCAAGAACCGCAAATCATAATCATGATCCCAATAGCGATAGCTTTGTTGATGAAGTGGCCTCGCTAAATGTTAAGGTCGTATTAAACCAAATTGGCAAACAGAGTGAGATTTTGACTGAAATGGTGAGAAGGGAAGAGATAAAAATTGTCGGCGGGATGTACGACATATCAACCGGAATCGTTTCGTTTATAGAACGGGAAGATGGTTAGGGCGTGCGAAATGAGTATCAAATAAGGATTCAAACTTACGGGACATCTCTAAAAATCATTCAACATCAGGAGAGTTAATCTGATCTAACAATTCTTGCGCTTTTTTGTCATAGTCAGGCCTCGCTATCAGCAATTCTTCTAACACCGCCTTTGCCTGAAATTTTCTTTTTTTAAGCATCAAGCAATATGCCAGCTGATATTGCGCATCGTAAAGATCTGGCCAGAATTTTTTAATGAAACGAAAGCGAAAAATTGCATCCGACAACTCCCCTCTCTCAATATGCTTCAATCCTAATTCGTAATTAGACTGGCGAAGGTTTTTGCTTTTCTCTCTAACGGTCAGAATTTCTTTGCAAAAAGACTGAACATGGTCATTCGCAAAATCTGATAAAACCTTTATTTTACCCTTCAGAGTGCCTTGTATTTCATGGCCATCAGCACCTTTCTCATCTGAGCCTTTAGGCAAAACAAATTTAAAAATTTTTTTAAACATGGTAGAAATTTAAACTAAGAGTTACGTAGACAATAAATGTGCGATAAAAAAACCTACCACCCAGGAAGTCTTGGGTGGATGAGCTGTGATGTCATAATTATTAAAATTACTTAACTGGGTTTTGGTTAGTAATTTTATATTTTTATCAGAATATCCTGCGCCGATTTTTTTTAATGACTTGATGGCATCTTGCCTTGTTTGAAAAGCTTCTTCCATGATAATTTGTTCAAAAAAAATCGTAGCAAATCCTGCATTTGCAAGCGCTCTATTGATATTATTTTCTGCAGGAAATGGATTGAAATGAAAATCACATCCGCTCTCCTTACTCAGAAGCTGAAGCTCGTTTAAACTTCGTTCCAACGGAAGACAAAATGCAAAAACTCCGCCTGGTTTTAAGAACGAAGAAAACCGCAAAAAATTATTCGTAAAATCACAAATCCATTGCAATGAAAATGACGAGAGAAGCAAATCGAATGAATGCTTTTTAAATGATATTTCTTCAAAATCTCCCTGAATTGCAAAAACATTTTTTGGCCTATTCCGCCAGGATTTAAGCATCTCAAATGCAATATCAATTTCGAATATCTCTGTATTTTGTTGAAAAGGTTTTGCTAAAAAATCTTTGGTAATAAAGCCGGTACCAGATCCTAAATCTAAAATTCTGATACCGGTTCTTTTGGCAATATATTCCTGAAAAACTGAATTATTTTGTAATATGCAATTTAGTTCTTGTGATGCTTTGCGCTGAATTGATGCTGATATATCATAGCTTGATGCGGCATGAGAAAAATTTTTAGCGATGATTTTTTTATCGAGATTTATCACTGCCTATTTTTCCTGACTCTCATCCTTAGGAACCCCTGAAAAACCATCTTTGAAAAACCATCTTTTTCGGTAATTTTGTCGGTCAGACCAATTTGCTCGCGAGCACATACTCCTAAGTACGCTTACCTGCTCGCAAACTGATCTTCCTAGAGATTCGCTTCGCTCATACTCGTTCTCATCTAACGACGCATGCGTCGTTTCGGCTAAAGCCGTCGATTCGAACTTCTCAAAAAATCCAGGTTTTTCAGAGGTTCCCTTACTTCTCACTACTCATCCCCTGACTCCTCCTCATCTGGCAGTGACGGCGGACCACCTCCTCCCGTACCTTTTCCTACCCCTCCTGTACTTTTTTCTTCTACACCATCTTCTTTTGACAATTCCTCATTTTCTTCGATACGAGCTCGTGCCCTGTCTTTGTATTCCTCCATTGGCACTGTTTCATCAAACTTTTCTCCTTTTTCTTTTTTTTCCAACTTCTCTTGCTTTCTCATGAGTTCGGCAATTTTTGTTACAGACTTGTCGGACACGATGTTTTTCGTAGACTTCTTATTTGTAGCAGATGATGCGGGGCCGCTGGAGACTTGGGAACTGCCTGCAGAACCAGCCTTGGATTTTTGTACATCTCTTTTAATGATATCGCGAGTTGTCTTATCAACGAACTCCCTTCTATCCTTAGGCTTCATGTCTGCCATAGACTTTTTAAGGTCTTCTGTTTTGGCCTCTTTGGTATTTTTACTCAAATCTGCGATGTGACTATCTAAGGACTTATTTGGATTACCTTTCGCATTCCATACCTCTTTTAGTTTTTGATTCAACGCACCACCTACGGTAGATGATGCGGAAGCCGCACCAACATCTTTATTTTTTAGAGCATTGACTTGATCCTTATCAAGGCCGAGTTTCGCTCCCGCGCTCTCCATACCCTTCGTTGCCACATCTTTCAATTTTGCTTGCTTCTCTTCCTCGTTCATTTTTGAAAATTCTAAAGCATTATTCTTTTTGTAATCATCTACTGCCTCAGTTGCTCCATCTGCCAAAGTTTTTTTATCACCCGCATCTTTGAGAGCTTCCCCTCTTTGTTGCTGTCTCTTTTTACTATCCTCTTTACCAGTGCCAAAAAATGCGCTATCTATTCTATCGAGTGCCTTGCCTGGCGCTTCGTTAATAAATTTTCCAATTGTTGTATTTTCAGCCGCTTTTCGCATCGCTTTTCCAGCCTCAACCATTGGCTTAGCCAAGTCGCTAGCTTTTACTCCGCCACCAATATCTGCAGCAAGATCTGTCATAAAGGCAATAAATTTTTCCATGAGATTGGCAATGATGAAAATATACAAAATAGTGAAAAGAGACGGGATGCCTGTCGCACTACCGATATCTCCAACCTTGCTGTGAGCATTGGTTCGCGGGGGGATTGAGGATACAGTCCAGAATTCCAGTAATGTAATTGGAGTGATGATGTTAATGACCCAAACCTCGTCCCAGCAAATCTTGTAGCCCAATGACATTTTGATAACCTCATACATTAGCATGTTAAAAAATGCCAATGTGGTTAGCAGGAATATTTGCTGCAAAGAGAATCCGATCAGCTGCTTAAGCCAATTGTCGAACATTCCTTTGGTTTGAGTGAAGAGAGTAAAGAGGAAAAATATCGGACCAACAATGAAGAGGAGAGAGATAAACATTTGCGCGGTAATGTAGAGCAATACAGCGTTTGCAACCGCGTATATGTAGGCCAAAATGCCCCAATAGATTATAATCAGATATGCCCAACCAAATATACTGGCAAATAATAAAGCGGAAATTTTTTTCTGAACTACGGAAGAAAATAATAAATCCAATACCCTGTCCACACTACTAAACAGAACGGATTTGTCATAGTAATCTTTTTTGGCGATAGCTGCAATTAAATCCGGTGAATTATCAAAAGACGATGCCATCATGAAGGAGAGGTAATCCGTACCGTTTTTGAAAAAATCAACCACGATGCGGTCGAACCAATACCATCCGGTTTCTCCAACAAAAAGCCAAATCAAACCTATCTTGATTGTTCGATTCATGATCTCTTGCTGCGTCAAAACTTCTGCAACACCCATGAGGTAAGTTAAACCCCAAAATGTCACCATCACTACCATGCACATGGTTACAATAGCCTTGTAGCGCAGATCTGATATCAACAATTTGTAAAGCCTTTCTGCCTGACCTACTGTCCCTTTCTTTTTTGATCCATCCATAATTTCCATCATCGGATCGATGACCTTCTTGAGAAAAGCAGTTCTTTGATCTCCAAGTTTTTTTACTCTGACATTGACATAATAGCTGCCACCATTGTTGAGATACCTACTACCACAATAAAATTGTTTTACGCATGTTGTTATCTTATCACCTTCGGGAGTGAGTGATGGGGATTCATTATCCCCGCATGTTTCACCAGTGTTACCAGGACCTTCTTTGTACAGAAGATTTGTAATTTTTACCTTACCGTCCTTACATTCAGCGACTTCGGGGACTTCGGGATCAAAGATTTTGAAAGAGAGTCTTAGCAGACTATCATACTCATCTCCTCCTCCCTTAGGGTGACAATAAAATTTATTTCCGATTGCTGTTGCGATACCTTCATTTTTAGAAGAGCAATCACCTTTTATTTGGTCTGAGGGTGGACTGCTACGATACATCATGCCGGAATCATCAAAGGCGTAGTTTGTTTTCGGTCCAAAAATCGGAATTGGAGAAAAGCTGGATGGCGGGGAATTTATTTCAATAATACCTGGCTTGGTATCAACTATGTTTGGGGTTAAACTTCTACAATCCGATGAACTACTAGAGCCTTCTTTGCATAATCTAACCGCCATCCATTCTCCATTGTGAAACTCAAGAGGTGATGAGAAGGATATGCGCATCCCGTTCCCGCTATTTGCATCTTCCGTGTACTGGGAGCCGGGAGCCGAGTTGTTGCTGTAGACTGAGTTGTTATGGAAGTTAAAGTCGTTTCCATCAAGCACGAAAAATTTCAATCTGCCTGATTGAGCGATATTAATTGGCGTCAATGTCTTCAACGTAACGTGATCATCTAAAAGAGAAAAATCATTAAAATTTCCGTAATTGCCGTTGAAGTTTTTAATCCTTATTGCGCCTTTGGATATGTCCTTGTTTTGAAGTTGTTGGTCTGTGAAGCCCATTTCCGTTGGAATGTTTGATACTCTTCCCTTGTAGTCTTCAAGATCGTAACACTGATCCAAGTCCTTAACCTCTGTCACTGCAGGCTGTTCTGCACTCGCTTTGATTGTATCGGAACATACATTGCAAGTTGCCTGTGTGTCTGATGATCCTTTGGGAAACGCGCACGGGGGACAGACAACTTGCAAACCGGTAGGATCTGTACAATTTTTTTTACCAGCAGTAATATCTTCTGTATTTCCTTTGATTTTTCCACCTAAAGCAAATTCGCAAGTTCTAGCAAAAAGAGTTGCTTCAATACCATCTTTGGGACAGATAACACTCTTCATACATTCTTGCGCCAAGCAAAACGAGCCGGGATAAAGGTTTACTGATCTGCATTTGGCAGTAGAGGGTTTACAACCAATAACGTAGCGATCATCTCCATTAATTTTATATTCAGGAATACATTCCGGCGTTATAGGTTTCTCATCTCTTCTGCCTCGACAAAGCAAGGCCGGTCTCGGATCAACCACCATCGCCATACCTATACCACACTCTCTTTTAATTCCCATGCCCGCGTCCCATTTACCATTCCAGCTTTCCGGATAAAAACGCAGCACCTGACCTTTGCGCAAGAAAACTTTATCAGACCAAACACTGGTCACCGAAATAGACCGGAGCGGGTCGTCCAGAGTATTAACTGCATCACCATATTCGTAAAAGTCCTGACGACTACTTAGTCCTAGAGTTGCATCAATCTTGTGACTGCCCGATGGGTTAACAACCCTTCCTTTTACCGCGCATGATCCAGAACCGCCAAGCATAGAAAAGCTGACAAACCCAGAATTTTGCATTTTGAGGTCGTGAACTTTGAGTGTACGATATGCTATTACACTGCCACAATTTAATGACCCGTATGTTTGCGATATTTTATCTATAACTAATGTCTGTCCCGGCTCTAATAATAGAGGAATCGGCTTATCCTCTGCGTTAACGGCACCCCAAAACTCATTGCTAACTTTGACTGTTAAATCATATAGTTTATCAGCCGCGGAGGCAGAGGAGCTCTTGATAGAAACTTTAATTTGCACATTGCACGTAATATCACTTCCAAACGACTTAAACAAAATCTGATTGGCATAATCTTGGTTGTTTGTAATGTTGACCGGAGAAGTTAAAGCGTCCCCTATCATACCAATCGTGTCGCTCGTAACATTGCAAGAGCCGCCGGCCACACATTTCTTATGCTTTTCAGGCGCGGGATCAAAATCTGCTCCTTTCAGACCGTCATCTTTCCACCTAATTATGCCACCATATTTCGTCAGGGTTGTCGACTCAAATTCTGATGTAAGAGGAAAAACCTGATTCACCCCAGCCTGACTTATTGTCTTCTCTGAGTATCCGTAACTTGAATGCGAATAATCATCGTTAAAACATTCGGATTGATGAACATCCGCCCCACTATACGCGCATTTCCATGCTCTAGCATCCGGCAATAGTGGAACGTTAACAGCTTTTTGGGTCTCGGTTTGTTTTGTATTATCAAGCCTGTAGCCCAATGGATGTTCTATGATAAATGCGACTAGCCTTCTTGCTCCATTACGTGCCCGTTCATCAAAAGTATAACTTTTATCGTCATCACTTTTAGTGATGAAAGTTCCAAGCTGATCTTTTCTATCCGAACCAGATTCTTTTCGCCATTTTCCTTTGAAATTAACGTCAAACATTTGCCCGTTTCTAACATCAAAAATAATGTCACTCCAATTTTGGCTTTTTGTATGAGGTACGAAATTATTGGCTTGTACGTAGATGTCGGGATATTTGTAAGTTCCGGCCAAGGTTATGTTGCCGACTGCCTTGATAACGACTTCGGATCCGGCGCGAATTGTAATTCCAGAATTTGTATTGCTTGATTTGCCTGAGGTAGACTTCCACGGAGGTTCTGCTTCTAGGCTATATGATCCAGCATTTGCTTGACATGACTGAATACATTCGTTGATACAAAATGTTTTCAGGGAAAGATTTGCTAATGATTCTATTGGTTCACTTGACAGGTCCGTACATCCCGTGTCTTTACCTTCATAGATATCTCCATTAGTATCTATGATTTTTTTCTTACCGGAGATGAGGCAATTCTTGATTCCTTCACCATGCGCAGATATATCCGAAATACCTTTGGCGTAGTCATATTCGCAGTGATTTTGTGAGGCATTCGCTAAAACTTCGATGGTTTCTGATTCATATTCTCCAAAATCATCAGCCTCGATACAGCCTTCATCTGTGCAGGAAAAAAGTAGTAGTAGTATGGTTGGAATAAGGAATTTTAGGCGAGCCTTAGTTACATGCAGACAGGACTTAGTTATGTGATTTCGGTTTAAATCTAACACCTACTCTAGTCGGTTTTTAATAATTGAAGCAACTCGCCTTGTTTCATCGAGCTTTTTTGGAGAAAAATTTTTCAACTCAACCGCCCGCTTAGGAAATTTTTTTGCATAATTTTCATCAATTAAATCATGATGAAATTTGCGATGTTTTTTTGAAGAAATTTTTCTCTCATCAAAGATGTAGACCGGCTTCCCAGTAGAACAACATTCTGATATCATTGACACAGAATCACCAGTGGTAACAAAAAAATCAGCATACCCCAAAACTGCAAGATATGGGTTCTCTATTTTGACCTCCGCCCAATCAAAGAATCTAAAATTACATTTTAGGTTTAACTTTATGGCATCAGAAATTTCGTAACTAGTCCTTCTGCTAGTTAGAACTAAGAGCTCTGCATCCATTCCACGCGCTATTGTAGAAATAATTCTTCCTAGCTTTGCTGCAGATTTTGCAGTGAATTCAGTTTTATTTGACGACCCCCCAATTAGAAGAGCAATTTTTTTTGCGGGCGATTCAGTTTCGCACGGACCTTGAAAACGAGCTCTAAACCACGAAGAGAATTTTTCACATTCATTTGCGATAGTCTTTGGATCTATACGGGTTAATGATCCGATAGTGATGAGTAAATTATCTGATCGTTGATTACTGGGGTTACTGGGGTTACTGGCCCGATCATGTTTTGGCAAAATCACGAAATCAAATTTTTTAAAATCGATATTAGGATTCATGATTTGGATAATTTTTGACCGATTGTTTGAGATTTTTTTTATGAAGAGCGCAATAGGCGCAGACCTTCTACCGGCTGATATGACGAATCTTGGTAAGTAATCTTGACTAGCAATTTGCTTTACGGATTCAAAAGAAATGCGAAGAGAAGAGCTGCTAAGAAAGCAATTTGGCAATTTGGAAAGCGGGCTGTAAATGAGATTGATATTTTTGTAGTAAAAACCCATTTCTTCTGCCAGACCAATTGCTTGCGAAGAGGTGCCGGGCCTATTGTCGGACAAAACCCAAATTTCATCACGTATTGGCTTTATCTGATTATTCACTTACGGATTTTATTTTAAGAACGAGTTGTTGTACAACGTTTTTAGAAACAAATTTTGAAACATCTCCTCCAAGCTTTGCCACCTCTTTTACTAATCTTGAGGCGATAAAATGCTTACTCTCGGAAGCTGGAAGGAAGATGGTTTGTATGCTTGGATCTAACATAGAATTCATTCCAAACATTTGAAATTCATATTCAAAATCTGATACGGCACGCAAGCCACGAATTATGATTTTCGAACCTTTTTGATTGGCAAAATCAACTAGTAATCCTTCAAATTTTTCTACAGTTACATTGTCAGAAATTTTACAAAACCCCATCTCTTCTTCAATCATTTTTACTCTCTCAGTAAGGCTAAAAAGCGGATTTTTGTAATTATCTTTTGCAACCGCCACAATCAGATTTTCAAAAAGTTCTGAGGCTCTTTTGATGATATCAATATGACCAAGAGTAATAGGATCAAAAGTGCCGGGATAGATTGCGATCTTTTTTGTCATAAATCATTTTTTAACATACTGAAGGAACAAACATCCACATAGTTACCGAGATGGTAACGATGTTGTCTCAGGATACCTTCCAAAGTGAATCCACATTTCAACAAAAGGTTCTTGGAGGGAAGGTTATTAACCGCAACAACGGCCTCGATTCTATTCACATTCCACGTTGCAAATCCATGATTGACTACGGCCGTGATGGCCTCGGTCATGATACCGCGCCGCCAATATTCTTGCGATAAATCATAACTTATTTCGATTCTGCTATTGTAAGAATTGTAGCCGGATAAACCTACGGTTCCGATTACTTTGTTATCTTCTTTCGTTGCAATGGCAAAATATATTCCGTCATTGCGATAAAAAATTCCTCTCCAATATGCCAGCTCTGTCCTAGCAGATTCAACATCATGCGGGATATCGCAAAGGATAAATTTACTTACCTCTGGATTGGAATAGTAGGAAAGAAAATCTGCGGCATCTTCATCGCTTTGCTCGCGCAAAATAGTTTTCCCCAATTCGATTACGGGAAAAATTTTAACCGGAACCTGATGGTTGAACTGATGTGTCATATCTTTTGCAGGTATGGATTTCTTATGTTAAATTTTTGCAAAATTTCTATCTCCAGATCCTCCATGACCTTAGCAGCTTTACTACTTACGTGATCATATCCGATTAGATGCAAAATACTATGTAGAATCAGGTGGGTGAGGTGATGGTCAAAAACTTTTTTTTGCTCTTTTGCTTCTTTTTTTATTGTTTCGTAAGCAAGTATTATATCTCCAAGAAATAAATGATTCAGACCTTTTGCAATCGTTTTTATCCCAAATTTACGAATTAATTTTTCATCACAAGCGGGAAATGATAAAACATTTGTAGCCTGATTTTTTTGACGAAATTTGAAATTTACTTTTTTCATTTGAAGATTCGACGCTAAGGAAATAGAAACCTCCAAAATGAAATTTTTTTTTAGAATTGTTTTTATCTCGGTAAGTAAGATTAAATCAACGCATATATTTTCTATATCCCCTACCACGCTATCTCCTACTTCCTGCCACTTTTTGCTTTTAGTTACCACATCAACAATAATCATGCTCTACATCTATTTCGATTGGGACAGAATTTAAATTTCTTCGGACAAATTCTTTTCTGAAGACATCCGGAAAAAGCTGATTCAAAAGAACTCGGCTCATTATTTGTGCTCACTTTTTTACAAATTACAGCAAGAGATTTTATAAAATTCGCATCAAGATTTAGAGCGGGAACGCGTAGATATTTCTTGATTCCAAGACGATTTGCTAAGTTTTTATATTCGATATCAAGTTCAAATAATGTTTCTGAATTTTCTGAAACAAAAGAAATTGGAACAATAAGCGGAATTTTTTTATCTAGTGCGACCTTACGCAATTCGTATTCTAAACTTGGCGACGTCCATTTCAAAGGGCCAACTTTCGATTGATAACAAATGCGAGAATCGTGTGTTTCTGGCAGGTTGTTGATGATCGCTTCCATTGTCTTCCTGATTTGAAAAACGTAGGGATCGCCCCCGTCTACCAAGTTTTGTGGCAATCCGTGCGCTGAAAATAATAGACGCAAATTAGAAACTTCTACTTCGGTACATTCGTTGATTTTTTTCATTACTAATGCAGTATGAGCGTTGATAAAATCAGGCTCGGTAGGATAGCAACAAACAACTTTGATTGGGATTTTTTTGTTGGGATCTTTTTGCTTAAGTTTGATTCTTTTTGCAAATTCGGTAAAAGAGGAATTGGTGGTAGCGCTAGAAAATTGTGGATAGAGAGGGAGTAATATTATTTGACCAATATCATAATTTTCAATGTCACGAACAATGTCAGAAATAAAGGGCTTCCAATATCTCATCGCAACAAAAACTTTAAAATTTCCACAGGATGAGAGCTCTTTTTCCAGCAACGCGGCTTGTCCTTGAGTTATCTCGAGTAGAGGAGATTTTCCCCCGATTGCTCCATAAATTTTTTGTGCAACTTTTTCTCTTTTTTTAGAGATAACGAACGCAAGTAAGAAACGCCATGGCTGCGAAAGAGAGAGAATCGCCTTGTCGTGAAAGAGGTTGAAAAGGAAGGGGCGAATAGACTTGATGGAATCTGGCCCTCCTAGATTGAAAAGAATGACAGCAGTTTTTTTATTGGAAGAAGAGGTCTTCATCGACGACATTTTGTAAACTACTTATCCGAATGCGGAACGAGCTTCTGAATCTCTTCACGAACAATTTTTTCAACCAAGATTGGCAAATTTTCGTTTAACCATTTTTCTAATTTAGGTTCCATTAATCTTACAGCCATCTCATTTATAGCATCACTCTTCGGAAAATTTATAACCCTCTGCGCAGCATCCCTTGCTTCCATTAACTTATTCAAAGAGTTGTTAGTTTGGTGAATTGTTGAATCATGAATCAAAGAACCCCTGTCGTCAGAATTGGATTTGTTTTGTAGTAATGTTGGGGATTTTTTATCATCCAAATCATCTAAAAATGTATCATCATTAAGTTTTTTTGAATTCAAAATTGGCTCAATTTTAGATTTAGAATCAGTAGTTTTTTCTAAGAAATCGTCCCCACCTTCATGACCAACATCTTCTAAATCGATGTCCAAATTTTCATCTGACAACTCTTTGTACGCCTTGTTAGGTGATGGTTTAGTTGCAACATGTTGCGTGACCACAGCTTGACTTATCTGCCGTTCCAAATCTTCCAGACTGATGTCATCCAGATCATCATGTTCGCTACCTACTTCGCGTATCTCATGACTTACTTCGCCTTCCACGACATCATCTTCATCTTCAAAATTTAAATCATCATCTTGATCTTCGTTTGTATTTTTTTGCGCTGTATCAGACGTTTCTATGTCATCATGACTCTCTTCGTTCTCGTGATGATCTTCAGCAATCTGCGCATCTACATGATCAACGCTCGGATCTTCTGCGTGACCTTCCACAATCTCCTCAATACTATCCACATCCTCATCGTTTTGAAAAATATCATCTAAATCTAAATTTTTACCTTTATCATTGCTGGCTGCGTCAGTATCACGATACGAATCTGAAGCGTTACTGGCCTGAGTTGGATTTGAGACAACGACAGATTCTTGATGATCGCTCACATGATTTTCTGAAAGATCTTCTTCTTGGTCATCTTCCGCAAAAACATCTACGTCTTCGGATAAATCTTGCCTTGGAGCCTCATCTTCACTGAACAAGTCATCGTCGAGATCTGGCGCTTTCGGAAGGGTATTTGCGTCTGAATTTGTTGCGGGCTGTTCTGATGGGGAAGGTTGGAAAATATCGTGTTTATCAGTATAATCGTGCTCCGATTTAGAATCGGAACTATCCTCGAAGCCTAAATCATCTTCAAAATTAATATCGCCTTCTGAGCTCTTTTCTGTTAGGGGTGAGATTTGTTTTGTTTTTAGCTCGTCTACCGGAACTGTAAGCTGTAAGTCGAAAGCTGATTTGGTTTTTTCTTTACCGGCATATGCCACATATTCAAATTCGTTTTCTACCCCAGCTTCATCCACATTTTGAGCGGTCCCGCGATCAAATCTACCGAGCTTTCCTTTGATAATCTCCAAAATTGATTTAGTATTTCTCATTATTGCTGGCTCTTCTTCATTTGAGAGTGGTTGCTTGTAAGGCGGGTTTGAGGTGGGTAAAATGAAAGACTTGGAATTGAATTCTGAAAAACGATTAAAGCTGGTCGGGGCGGAGAGATTCGAACTCCCGACCCTCTGGTCCCAAACCAGATGCGCTAGCCAGACTGCGCTACGCCCCGAAATAATGCTTTAACTACGGAAGGAAAAAATTGATGAAAATTAAGAAACTACACTAAGTATCTTACTGATACTGAATGAACGCGTGAGAAAAAACCTCAACACCAGAAATGTCAATCATGAAAATCCACAAATCAAATATCTCTTTGATACGCCTCAAGATTATTATTCCGATATATCAAACAATCTTAGCATATTCAATCACGTTTGGTCTATTCTTAATTTTTCTACTATCGACAAATTCGCTTTATGCTTGGAGTGGATATGATTATGAAAATAAAAGTGAGATCGATGTTGGTCCAGGAAACCTTGTGCGCGAGGGTTTGACATTTCAATTTTATGACATGAGAGAAGATGATTACCACACAGGAAAAGTTGTGACGATGGAATCCGTTGCAAATGGAACAAGAATTCTTCTGGAAGACTTGGACTCTAAAAAAGAGAGAATTTTTATTATGGGAGCAGAGTAGATCAAATGACAAAGGCGCTTGAATTATCCGATATTAAAAAATCATTTCAACATGACGGCCTGACAACTGAGGTGATCAGAGGAGTCAGTATAAGCGTGAATAAGGGTGAATTGGTTGCGTTGGTTGGTCCTTCTGGATCCGGTAAAACGACTCTGTTACAAATTGCAGGATTACTTGATGTCGCAGATTCTGGCGTCATAACAATCGGCAGCACTGATGTTTCTTTAACAAATGATAAAATCAGAACAGCTTTTCGAAGAAACAATGTTGGCTTCGTCTATCAATCTCATCACTTACTTCCTGAATTTTCTGCGCTTGAGAATGTTGCTATGCCGCTCTTTGTGATGGGCGTAAAAAAATCTGAAGCATTAACAAAGGCAGAGAAAATTCTAGGAGAAGTTGATCTGTCAAATCACCTACATCACAGACCGTCGCAATTGTCAGGAGGACAACAGCAGAGGGTTGCGATTGCTCGAGCAGTAGTTGCAAAACCATCTTTAATTTTAGCAGATGAGCCAACGGGGAATCTTGATTCCGAATTATCACAAAAGATTTTCCATCTTCTTCGCAGTCTAGTTAAAGATAATCAAATCGGATGCTTGGTCGTTACGCACAATCTAGAATTAGCCAAAATGTCTGATCGTATAATTGAAATCAGAGACGGAATAATTGCATCAGTATCATGAAATTTTTAAAGGCTATGCTTTTACTTTTTGCAATGAATGTACAACGATGCGCACCTCGCCTCGCACAGAACTACAGATGCCAAACAATCTTAGTATCGTTGTGTATATTGCTAACTTCATGCGTTAGTGGCTGGAATTATCGCGGCTCAACCGGTCCAAAGAATTGGGGAGATTTAGATCAAAAATTTAAATTTTGTAAAATAGGAAACAATCAATCTCCGATTGATGTGAAATATGAGTTTGAAGATAGCGAACTATCCTTCAGTTACAAAGATTCTGAGATCGAAAAGGAAAGGGAGAAATTTACGATAAAAATCAATCTTTTTGCTAAAAATACCCTGACTCGAACTAAGAAAAAATATTTCGCACATTATCTCCGATTTCACCATCCGAGCGAACATTTAGTTAAGGGAAAACCTTATTCTATTGAGATGCAAATCACGCATAAGAGTGATGACGAACAGCTGTTGAATTTGGCGGTATTTTTGGAGGTTGGGAAAATAAATCCAGAATTTAACAGACTGATTTCATTTTTGCTAAGTGATAAGAGGGGTGGGAATTTCAATCTATCTAAAATAATAAAAACCGATGATCGGATATTTTTTTACGATGGGTCTCTTACTACTCCACCATGCACGGAGGGAGTTAAGTGGTATATTATGCAAACCCCAATTGAGATCTCCTCTGAGCAAATGAATGAGCTGATCAGCCTAACTATTCTTTCTAAATCAAACGCAAGACCGGTGCAAAATTTTTATCCGAGCCTGTTTTAAATTTAAAACCTACACAAGGGGCCGTTGCAAATCTAACTTTTTCATAAATTTAAGATCAAAAGTTTTTGCGAGTCAGAAAAGCAAAAGTTTTTGTTGGAATTTCTTGGTTTTTTGAGCTTTTGAGGGCTCATTTTTTGGTTAGTTTTGGTATTTTGGTGTTTTGG
>CAMDJN010000034.1 GCA_945900795.1 Rickettsia typhi
TACAAAACTACCTATTAAACTCCTCTTACCTCAGCTCTTCCAGCTCTTTCCCCAACTTTTCTTTCTCATCTTTTTGTTTGGCAAGAAATTTTTTATGTTTCGATGCCAACTCCTCAACAAGCCTACCGGAGCCGGTTTGGCTTACATCATTTGCAATCGCAAAAATTGGATTACTGGCAGAGAATGTTTTTTTGACATGAATCGCCCTATTTTTTAGAACATTGTCAATAATCGCAATGAGGCCAATCAAGACTCCAAGAGAGCCTGGAGCAATTGCCAATGCAGCCCCAACGGGGTTCACATTCCAATAAATTTCAAGAAAATTTATCATGGCAGCGTAGGGTTTGACAGAAAGCAATATGGCGAATGAAAACAGAATCAGAATAATTGCCAATGAGGCAATTGGGTTTTTTTGAATCAGACTTTTTATGCCGACTTCTTGTAGATTTTTTGTCATAAATTTTTTACATTTGGTGAGAAAAGATGACAAAACAACAGGTCTAATCTTGGTGAGAAAGGTTGACCCCCGGGCGAGAAGGGATATCTTATCCCCTTCCCAACGTTTAATAAGTTTTAAAATCGTTTATTTGTAATTCTTGCGAAACATGCGGAAGCTTGTTGCGAGATCTCACCCCCCGGGCGGGAAGGGATATCTTATCCCTTCCCAACGTTTAATAAATTTTAAAACGTTTATTTGCAATTACGAAACCAGGTAATCTGCCTCTTGGCATAATTTCTGGTTTTTTGAGTAGCAAGATCAACCATCTTTTCACGAGAAATTTTTCCCGCTAAGAAATCACGAATTTCGTAAAATCCTAAAGTTTTTGTAACTTGCTTTTCATCTGAAATTTCTAGATTAACAAATTCTTTTACTTCTTCCAACACTCCCAAATCTAACATCTCCTCAAAACGAGAATTGCAATTTTCGTAAATAATTTTTCTGTCCGGATTTAGGCAGACAAAATCAAAATCAACATCGTCGATTATTTTTTTATTCGGCTGCTTTTGCCAATAAGAAATTGTTTTTCCTGTTTGAAGAAAAACCTCATAAGCCCTGATTAATCGCTGCCTGTCCAATATTTTTTTTTCACCCAGATCAATTAGTTTTTGTTGAAATTCTTCCTGACCAATTTTTGCGTAAAGTTCTTTTGCATCATTTCTTGCAGCTTCTTCAATTTGAGGAATTTCAACAATTCCTTTGAGTAATTTTTCAATGTACATCCCGCTTCCACCAACAATTACCGGGATTTTTCCTTCGGTTAAAACTTCATCAATTGCAGATTTTGCTAGCTGCAACCATGATGCAACAGAGGAATATTCCGTAGGTTTCAAACAAGAATAAAGGAGATGTTTTACTTTTTTTTGATCTTCTTCTGTTGGCTGTGAGGATAGGATTGGCAAGCCTTCGTAGATTTGTAACGAATCAGCATTGATGATTGAGATTTCTTGCTCTTCTGCCATTTTTAAAGCCAAAGAAGATTTGCCGGAAGCGGTTGGGCCAGCGATGATGATGGCTTTTTTTTGTATCACTGCCCCTCGACTCCGCTCGGGGGGCGACCTATATTTTGAACCGTTCCCCGAGCGGAGTCGAGGGGAGTGGAGAGTCGAAGGGCCAACCCTTTTAAATCATCCGGTAACTCAATTTCAAAGGACATCGCTTCTTTGCTAATTGGATGTTCGAAGTTGAGTTTGTAAGAGTGTAAAGCCTGTCGTGGAAAATGTTGGATGGATTCCTTTATCTCTTTTGAAAGTTCTTTTACAGGATTTTTACGGCAGGAATTATAAAGCTGATCACCAACTAAAGAATGTTTTATCGACTCAAAATGCACACGGATTTGATGAGTACGACCAGTCTCTAAGCGGCATTCCACAAGACTTACAAACCCATCACAAAAAGTTTCTTTTAATTCATAATGCGTAATCGCATCCCTTCCTAAATTGCGAGAAGTAGCCATCTTTAAACGATTCAACCTAGAACGAACAATGTTCTTGTTGATCATGCCATGAGATCGCTCTGTAACACCGTAAATAAAGGCCAAATAGCTTCTTTTAACTTCACGATTTTTTAACTTCTCACTCAGAATTTGGTGAGCACGGTCATTCTTCGCAACAAGCATAAGCCCGCTTGTATCCTTATCCAAACGATGAACGATGCCAGGACGAAACTCGCCATTGATTGAAGAAAGTTTGTTTTGATGGGTGAATAAAAGCGCGTTAACAAGGGTGTTTGTTTGATTCCCCGTGCCAGGATGAACAGTAAGCCCAGCTGGTTTGTTGATTACCAACAAATCATCATCTTCAAAAATAATTTCGAAGGGAATTTCTTTTGCTTCGAGATGGGAAGGTTTTGTTTTTGGAATGGTGATGAAGAATTTTTCTCCAAATCTTGTTTTGTGGGAAGCGTTGGTGATAACTTGACTTTTCTCGTCACAGACCAATTTCTCATCAATAAAATTTTGAATTTTACTGCGAGTAATTTCTGGCTTTACGGATGAGAATTGTTCGGCAAGGAACTTATCAATTCTTATTCCAGATTCACTTTCCGTTACTTCGAATTTAAATCTTTTATCAGTTTTCTCTTTTGGTTTTTCTTCGGATATTTTTGTCACTTTTAAGTAGATAATTTTTTCTTCAGCAAATCATTCACCATCCCTGGATTGGCCTGCCCCTTGCTTTCTTTCATCACTTGGCCAACAAAAAATCCAAAAAGATTTTCTTTTCCCGAGCGATAATCATCAACAAAATTTTGATTTTTTGCCATCACTTCGTCTATGATTTTCTCGATTGAAGAGGAATCAGAAACTTGCTTGAAGCCTTTATTTTCAACGATTTTACCAGCTCTTTCTCCGGACTCAACCATTTCATCCAAAACATCCTTGGCGATTTTTCCAGAAATTTCTCCGCTTTTAATTAGATCTAAAAGTTCAACTAGATTCTCAGTAGAAATTTTTAGATTCTCAAAATTTATTCCAATCTTATTCATGCGCCCAAGTAGCTCTACTGTAAGCCAAGTAACGCATAATTTTGCTTCATGCTTCTGAATTAATTTTTCGAAATAGGCGGAAATCGCGATGTCAGAAGTAAGTACTCCGGCATCATATTCCGGAATTCCAAACTCAGAAATATAGCGCAGTTTTTTAGCCTGCGGAAGCTCGGGAAGTGATTTTTTTATTTCGTCAACAAAGTCTTGCGTAAGAACAAGTGGGGGCAGATCTGGATCAGGGAAATAGCGGTAATCCATCGCGTCTTCTTTACTTCTCATCCTTCTGGTTTCGCCAGTAATTGCGTCAAACAAACGAGTTTCTTGATCAATTTTTCCGCCATTTTCTAAAATTTCTACTTGTCGCGCAGCCTCAAATTCTATGGCTCTACCGATATTTCTGGTTGAGTTGACATTTTTTATTTCACAACGCGTTCCAAGTTTTTCTTCCCCGATTTTACGCACTGAAACATTAGCATCACAGCGTAGATTTCCTTTTTCCATATCACCATCTGACGTGCCTAACGCACGTACAATTGACTGAATCGCCTTCACATATTCTATCGCTTCAAACGGACTTCTCATGTCTGGCTTGGAAACAATTTCCATCAATGCAACGCCTGAGCGGTTTAAATCAATTAGTGAAAGAGAAGGATGTTGATCGTGAAGCGATTTTCCTGCATCTTGTTCAAGATGGATTCTTTCAACGTGAATGATTTTTTTTGTTCCATCCTCAAGCGCAATTTCAACCTCGCCCTCACCAACAATAGGATCAAGAAATTGTGAGATTTGGTAACCTTGCGGAAGGTCAGGATAAAAATAATTTTTACGATCGAAAATTGATCTGAGATTAATTTTGGCATTAATTCCAAGACCAGTCTTCACTGCTTGTTTTACACATTCCTCATTGATGGTGGGAAGCATTCCTGGCATCGCTGCGTCAACCAATGACACTTGCGAATTCTGCGGTGCCCCAAATTTAGTTGCAGCACGTGAAAAAAGTTTTGACTCGGATGCAATTTGTGCGTGTATTTCACATCCAACAACAAGTTCGTAGAGATTGGTTTTGCCTTGGATTGTGTAGATCATAGAGTTTTTATTTGAGATTGATCCTGAATAAAATTCATCCGATTTTCCAATATCAATCCGATATTTTTTGCCTCTTTTTCATCCGCATCCTTAGCAACGAAAATCGGTGTGTGGTCAATGTAAAAGCAAAGCGTGGAAAATGGCAAAGGGATAGTTAGATGATCCCAAGTTTTCAGTTTGATAAATCGTGAGGAAGAGCAGGAAGCAACCAATATCCCCGCTCCAGAAACCCTGGCAATATTGATAATTTCACCATTGATTTTCTGATTAGGACCACGCGGTCCGTCCGGTGTGATGCAAAGTGACAATCCTTTTTTCAAGCCGGAAAAAATTTTTTTCATACCACCGACGTCAATTCCGCGTGAAGATTTTCTGCCATTGCGCGATGATCCTTGGATCAATACAAATCCAAACTTTTCCATTACTCGACCAACAAAACGACCATCTCCATGGCGCGAGGCGAGGGTCATAAAGTTGTAATCAGAATAAAGTTTCTTTGGTTTTAATGCGGCGAATGGCGTCATCATCAAGCGATTATGCCAAGTAGAAATGATCAGAGGACTTTTATTTTTAGCGGCCGCAAGGAGTACTTCCTGATTCAGAAAAATCTTTTTACTGGTCAAGTATACCAGCCACATATAGCCCAAAATGATCAGGCAAATTAACTCTTGAACCAACAGAGAGTAAGCAAGTTTGCGCAACAATTGCTTGAGTTTAGTTTTGACATCATACCATTCCAGATTGGTTTGGGTGCCAAATATTTTCCATTTTTTTATCAAGGCTTAGGTAAATTATAAATCTAAAACCAATCTTCTTGGATCTTCTAATAACTCCTTAACCCTTACTAAGAAAGTCACGGCCTCTTTACCATCAATGATGCGATGGTCATAAGATAATGCCAGATACATCATGGGGCGGATTTTAATTTCACTATTAATCACCATTGCACGTTCTTGGATTTTATGCATGCCCAAAATAGCAGATTGCGGAGGATTGATGATTGGTGTGGACATTAAGGAGCCATAAACTCCGCCATTAGAAATCGTAAAAGTTGCGCCCATTAGATCAGGAATTGTTAACTTGCCGTCACGTGCTTTAACTCCAAGTTCAGAAATTCCTTTTTCAATATTAGCTAAATTTAATTTATCTGCATCGCGTAATACAGGAACCACAAGACCTTGAGGCGAGCCAACTGCAACACCGATATCGTAAAAATTTTTGTAGATGATGTCCGTTCCATCAATTTCTGCGTTCACTGCCGGAATCTCTTTCAGAGCAGTTGTACACGCCTTCACAAAAAAAGACATGAAGCCAAGTTTCACACCATGCTTCTTCTCAAAAATTTCTTTATATTCGTTTCGTAGAGCCATGACAGAGCTCATATCCACTTCATTAAAGGTGGTTAGAATTGCCGCAGTATTTTGAGATTCTTTTAATCTTTCAGCGATTTTTTGACGCAATTTTGACATTCTGACACGTTCAACCATCTTAGCTCCGCAAGGCGAAGAAGCCTGAGCCCCAGATGAGCCGGATGAAGATGAGCCGGATGATATTACCTCAAGCACATCACCCTTGGTCACACGACCATCTTTTCCTGAGCCTGAAATTTTTGAAGTATCGATGTTATTTTCGGTTGCGATCTTTAGAGGCGCTGGAGAGAGAGGGAATGAAAGAGGAGATGTTTTTGCGGAAGAGTCTGGAAGATTGGAGATTGCTGCAGAGGCAACGGCGGCAACACTTCCTACCCCACCTTGCTGCATTGATGCAATCACATCACCAACCTTAACATTGTCACCCTCTTTCACACTCAAGCCAGAAATAACGCCATTCGCAGGCGCATTAACTTCAAGCGTAACCTTATCAGTTTCTAACTCACAGATCAATTCGTCCGCCTTTACCGCGTCTCCAATTTTTTTGTAAAGCTTAGCAATTGCTGCTTCAGAAACTGATTCGCCAAGAGGAGGAACTTTAATTTCGATTGTCATGATTTAAGTAAAATTAAAAAGTGAAAATTATGCTTTTTTAGTTTTATGAATGTGTTTCTTAAAAATTTTCCGGTCGTGATTTTGCATGTAAGTACCAACCATAACGACAGCAGCGAAAGTCATCGCCAGAGTCAAAATAAAGTAAATTAGAAATGTATCAGTAGTGATAATATCATTCATATTTGTCTAAATTATTAATTTTAAAAGCTGTGGAGAGGTAGGTCACAAATAGCGATAAAATCAACAATATCACTGCCAAAGAAAAAAGCAGAACCTCGTATTTTGTAAGAATATTATGATTATTCCAAATCCATGTTATCAAAGAAATACTCACTGCCGATAAAATTGTTACCAGCAATTTGCTCAATCCGATTTCTTCTTTCAGTCGATCTTTGGTTTTCATGTGGTGCATGATGTTGGATGTTGGGTTTTAGCGCTTTGCGTGAGTCATAAAAATAATGCACTCGAAGAAAAGCAATCGAAAACAGCGGAATGCTCTACAGATGGCCGTCGCAGATAGAGTAATAGCTTCTTAAGGAACCTTTTAAAAACCTGGATTTTGCAAAAAATAATTCCTTTTCCCTTGGGCATTTCCTTTTTTCGTGACGCAGTGTGCAAGCGGGTACATGAGGAGCGAAAAAAGAAAATAACGACGAATTCTGAAGCAAAAGGTAGGATTTGCGACAGTCCCCTTAAATCAAAACAGTCTTATCCACCACTCGCGCAACCATATCCAAATCATGAGAGATCATGATGTAAGAAATCTTTTGCTTCTGCTGTATTTCCAGAAGCAGTTTTAAAATTTCGTTTTGAGTAATCACGTCCAAAGCCGAAGTGGGTTCATCCAGAATTAGAATTTTTGGGTTGAGAATCAAAGCGCGAGCGATTGCAACTCTTTGACGTTGACCACCTGATAATTCATGCGGATAGCTATGTTTCAACTCAGGAGCCAAGCACAATTTATTCAAAATATCATTTGTCTGGCTCTCCGCATCATTTCGACAATTCACAATTTTATGAATAATTAATCCTTCCGCGATAATATCCTTCACCATCATACGAGGATTAAGGCTCGAGAATGGATCTTGAAAAACCATCTGCACATTGCGCCGCAAAAATATTTCATCTTTTTTCCAACTTTTATCAGAAAAAAAACTAACATCACCTTTGCTGGGAATTAAATTACACAATGCCAGCGCAAGGGTTGATTTACCAGATCCGCTCGCCCCAATAATTCCCAAATTTTCACCAAGATTTAGTGAAAACTTTATGTCTTTATTGATATAAAAATTCTCTTTTTTGAAGGCAGAAACTTTAGTTTTATATGTAACCGAAAGATTGCGCACTTCCAGAATTCTTTCCTCGTAGCCTTGCTTTACCCTTGCCTCACATGGTTTAGAGGCATTAAGCAAAAGCTTAGTGTAGTCATTTTTTGGATTACCAAAAACCTCCCTCGACTCACCTTGTTCAACAATTTTTCCGGAATTAAGAATTACCACAAAATCAGCAATTCTCCTCACAATTTCAAGATTATGAGTAATGAACAAAACAGCTAGATTCAGCTTATTTTTTAACTGTAAGATTAGGTCCAGAATCTGATTTTGTGTATCGCAATCAAGAGCGGTAGTAGGCTCATCAGCAATCAAAATTTCCGGATTGTTAGCAAGCGCCATCGCAATCATCACGCGCTGTTTTTGTCCACCGGAAAGTTGATGCGGGTAATCTTTTAACCTTGAGATTAAAGGCTCCATCCCGACCAATGTTAATAATTCTTCAACACGATGCTTAAGAACCTGTTTGGAAATTTTAGGATTATGGATAGTGATAATTTCGGAAATTTGTTTTCCGATCGGATGAAGGGGGTTGAGAGAGCTGTTGGGATCTTGGAAAATAATAGAGATTTTCTTGCCACGAATTTTACAGGATTCTTCCTCTGTTAAATTCAGTAAATTTTTTCCCTCAAAAAGAATTTCCCCAAAAATTTTTGCCTTTGGTAAAAGCTTCAGAATAGCAAGCGAAGTAATTGATTTTCCTGACCCGCTTTGACCAATTAATGCCACAATCTTGCGCTCTTCTAAATCAAAAGAGACGTCGGATAACAGATGGCGATCTTTAAAAGAAATCCCAAGATTTTTGATGGAGAGTTTGGGACTTTTCATCACGTAGCTATGAGATGAGTTTAGGAACCTCTGAAAAACCTAGATTTTTCGAGGAGTTCGAATCAACGGCTTTAGCCGAAACGACGCCTGCGTCGTTAGATGAGAACGAGCATGAGCGAAGCGAATCTCTAGGAAGATCAGTTTGCGAGCAGGTAAGCGTACTAAGAGGTACGTGCTCGCGAGCAAATTGGTCTGACGACAAAATTACCGGAAAAGATGGTTTTTCAGAGGTTACTTTTGTAATCCAACCACCACCAAGCACTCTAGAATCTTGGTAAATTACACATGCCTGACCAGGAGTAATAGCTCTTGTCATAGATTTCATTTCTATCTCCGCCTCACCATTTTCAAGAATTTTTATCACCGCATCCTCTTCTTCATGATTAGATCTCAGGCGCACCTTAGCCTTAATTTCACAAGATATATCGACATCATCCGCCAACCAATTTAAATCCCTGATGATAAATTTTTTACTCTGTAGAAATTTTTCTTCACCAACAAAAATAACATTTTTTGCCGCATCAATTTTTACCACATAGAGAGGTTCGGGATAAGCAATTCCTATGCCGCGACGCTGTCCTAAGGTAAAATTAATAATACCTTCGTGACTTCCCAAAACCTTTCCACTTTCAATATGCAGAATATCTCCGCACTTGAATGCCGTGGGTCGGTAGCGCTTTATTACTTCGGCATAATTTCCGTTTGGTACAAAACAAATGTCTTGGGAATCTGGCTTTGCTGCAATCTCAAGCCCCAATCTTTGAGCTTCAGCACGAGTTTCTTCTTTTGAATTATTGCCTAATGGGAAACGTAAAAATCCGAGCTGTTCCTTTGTGGTTCCAAACAAAAAATAGCTCTGATCTTTGCCATCATCTATCGCCTTGTGCAATTCCACCGCACCATTCTTTCCAATTTCACGGCGCACATAATGACCAGTTGCCAAAGCGTCAGCTCCAATATCCCTGGCCACTTTTAACAGATCACGAAATTTGACGGAATTATTGCATTTAACACATGGGATCGGAGTTTCTCCGCGAAGATAAGTATCGGCGAAATCATCAATTACAGATTCTTTGAACAGGCTCTGATAGTTCAGAACATAGTGCGGAAAATCGAATTTCTGTGCGACATTTTTAGCATCAGAAATATCCACCCCGGCACAGCAGGCATTCTTTTTTTTCAAAGAGTCACCCATGTCATAAAGCTGCAAAGTTATGCCGACAACATCAAAACCTTTTTCTTTTAAAAGACAGGCTACAACTGATGAATCAACGCCTCCAGACATTGCCACAACAATTTTTGTTTTGCTGGACTCCTTATCAAAACCCAATTGCGGCATGATAAATTTATTTTCACTCATGGGTACCTCTAAAAATTAGATTTTTTCTAGAAATTTCTAGGCAACAAATTTTCGAGCAGGTAAGCGTACTCAGAGGTACGTGCTCGCGAGAAAATTTGGTAACGACGAAATTACAGAAAAAAGCAATTTTTAGAGGTACCATCATCTCTTTCTCGACGTAACAAAGCCAGCAAGCGCGACTAAAATTTCAGCCTTACTCCCAAAAGATTTCAGATGAGCAATAGCCTGCTCTTCGAGTAAAACGAGTTGCTTTTGCGCATTTTCCATTCCTACAACATCAACAATACTAGCATTCTCTTTGGGCTTTTTATGTACCACTTCATCAATACCAAATCTACCTCCATCAACTCCGCAATGATCGAGGATATCGTCTCTGATCTGGAATGCTAATCCCAAATCATGAGCATAGTTTCGAAGTGCGCTGCGACTTTTTGTATCAGCATGTCCTAGGATTGATCCCATTTCAGCTGATGCCATGAAAAGCTCTCCGGTCTTAAGTCGATGTAACTTCGCCAACTCTTCTTTGGAAATTTTTCGATTCGCCTTTTCAAGATCGATCATCTGTCCGCCAGCCATTCCCATAAACCCAGCGGCCTTGGCAAGAGTTTTTACCAATTCACATCTAACCAAAGGATCACGATGCGATGAGCTGGCAATGATCTCAAATGCGTAAGTAAGCAACGAATCTCCCGCAAGAATTGCCGTGGCTTCGTCAAATTGTTTGTGACAAGAAGGCCGGCCACGCCGAAAATCATCATCATCCATAGCTGGTAAATCATCATGGATAAGGGAATAAACGTGAACGAATTCAAGCGCGGCAGCTGCATTCAAAGAATCGACAGGATTAATTCCAAAAATTTGAGCTGAGGTCATCAATAAAAAAGGGCGAATTCTTTTGCCGTCAGACAAGCTAGAATAACGCATCGCCTCCACTAATTTCGAATCCGAAAAATCTTGCGGCAACAATTCATTAATTTTTTCCTGAATCAGAATTGTGCATGACAGGAACGCTTCGTGTAAATTTTTTTTAAGCATAATTCATAATTTGAGAGTCACCGTTACCGGACAATGATCAGAGGCTTTTTCCTGATCTCTTACCCCCTGATCTTCAATCGCAGCAGATGTTATTTTATCCGCTGCCTGAGAGGATGTGAGCAAGTAATCGATACGACATCCTTTGTTGTATTGCCATGCATTTCCACGATAATCCCACCAAGAAAAACTCTGACAATATTGATTACAAGCTCGGTAAGAATCGATCAAGCCAAGGTTTAAAAGTGAACGAAATTTTTGCCTTTCCTGATTATGAAATAAAATTTTTCCCACAAAATTTTGTGGATCAAAAACATCGATTTCTTCAATGGCAACATTGAAATCTCCACCAAAAATTTGAGTCTCATCATATTCAAGAACCTGCTTGAAATGGGCGCGCAGAGCATCAAAAAATCTCATTTTGTAACGAAATTTATCACTGTCCTCCAGGCATTGCTCCGGGAGTAACTCTCCCCCACCATTCGGCACATAAACAGAGGCAACACGAATCGCTTTATTTGCAATCGGAATCACTGCCTCAATGTAGCGCGCCTGTTCATCATCAAATTGCGGAATACCCTTTACCACATCTTCGATCTTTGATTTGGATAGAATCGCAACGCCATTGTAAGTTTTTTGACCGAAGACCGCCGCGTTGTAACCCAAATCAAATAGCGGTTCAAAGGGAAAATTATCTTCCAAACATTTCAATTCCTGCAATAAAACTATGTCAGGATTAGAAGACTTTAACCATTCAATAAGCCTTGGTAGGCGGGCATTGATGGAGTTTACGTTGAAACTAGAAATTTTGACTTGGGTCATATACCGAATCTGATTCAACATACCGATCTTTTTTATCAGATTCGGTATATCGGGGATCCCCGCAAAGCGGGGCGCGACTCGTGTCGCGTACAAAATAAAAACTTATACCAAACACGATTGAAGATACCGAACTATGTTTGGTATATGGGAACCCCGTAAGCCAAGAATTCTTGCCAAGAGTTCTTGGGGGCGCGACTCATGTCGCGTAAAAAAAACTAAAAAATAAGGAGCCTCTAAAAAACTAGGATTTCTTGAGGGATTTTCAGAGGCTCCTTAATAGGGGTGTCGCAAATCCGCTTTTACAAGAAATATTTCCTTTTCCCTTGGGCATTTCCTTTTTTCGTCACGCAGTGTACAAGCGGGTACATGAGGAGCGAAAAAAGGAAATAACGACGAATTTTGAAGCAAAAGGTAGGATTTGCGACAGCCCCTTAATTCGGATCAACATTCACTCTAACTCTAACGGGTCCAGGAATCTCAAGACTTGCCATGACGTCCGCGACCAATTTCTGCAAATTAACTTTTTTTTCTGCCTTAACATTTACTAAAAAATGATGACGATTTTTTAACCTCTGAAGCGGAGCAGGGGCTGGCCCAAAGATTTCAATCTTGTCATTAAAAGGAAAATTGCTGACGAGTTTTTTAGCAAAATTTTTAGCATCGCTCTCTTTAAAGGCGCTGACCTCAAACCTCACAAGCCTAGAAAATGGCGGCAAAGAAAGCATTTTGCGATTCTTAATTTCAAAATCGTAAAAATCTTTTTTTTGATCTTTAATAATTTTTTCAAAGATAAGATTTTGCGTGTTGTAGGTTTGGATCAATATTTTTCCGGCCTGGTCACGCCTTCCCGCTCTTCCAATCACCTGCGTTAACATTTGGTAAGTCCGTTCCAAAGCACGCAATTCTGACGAATAAAGCGATGAGTCAGCGTCAACGATTCCAACCAAAGTAAGGTTTGGGAAATCATGACCTTTTGCAATCATCTGAGTTCCTATGACGATGTCGATCTCATCATTCAAAATCTTTTGCACCAAACTTTCTGCTTCTAGGAAATTTGTTACATTGTCACTAGTAACAAGAGCAATTCTTGCTTCAGGAAAAAGTTCTTTCACCTCTTCTTCTAACTTCTCTACACCTACTCCGATAGAAATTAATGAATCCTTTTCTCCACAAAATTTACACTCACTTTTGACATTCTCTACATGGCCACAATGATGACAGGCAAGACGATTTTTTGTCTTATGAAATACAAGATGAAAATCACAATCTGAACATTCATATTTTTTTCCACACGCCTTGCAAAGCGTGACTGGAGCATAACCACGACGGTTCAAAAACAGTAAGCTTTGTTTTTTTTTGACAAGATTTTTTGCGATTTCTTCACGCAATTTCTTTGATAAAAATTCTGTCGCCAATAATTTTTCCAAACGTAAATCAACCAACTCAATTTCATTCTTTATTTGACCAAATTTTTGCTCAAGAATGAAATGGTGATACTTGCCTAAAACTGCGTTATTATAGGTTTCAATCGCCGGGGTCGCAGAAGACAAGATGACGGGAAAATTTTCAATGTCGGCCTTCACAATCGCCATATCACGCGCATGAAAATTAAACACATCTTCTTGTTTAAAGGACGCGTCATGCTCCTCATCAATCACGATCAAACGCAAATTGCAAAATGGCAAAAAAAGCGCAGAGCGCGCGCCAATCAAGACCCGAAGCGATCCTGATTCTATGCTATAAAAAATTTCTCTACGTTCTTTTTTAGAAATTTTTGAATGCCACATTGCCGGCTTAAATCCAAACTGCTCTTCAAAGCGTGAAATCAGCTGATTGGTTAGAGCAATTTCCGGAAGCAAAACTAAGATCTGCGATTCTTTCTGTTCTGACAAAATTTTTGCAATTAATGCAAAATAAATTTCTGTTTTTCCAGAACCAGTAACGCCATCCAAAAGACTTACCGACGCTGGTTTTACGGTGATTATTTTTGTTATTTCCTCAAAAATTTCTTGCTGACTTTCTGAAAGTTTCTTTAAAGAGAATTTTTCTAATTGAATATCTGGTGATAATTTTTTCTGCAGCTTTTCTGGCAGTTTTTTTGTTTTATCTGAATTAAGAATTCCGATTACAGCTCTTAATACCAAGCCACGATTAGCAAGGTTATAAGACGCAATTTTTTCTATGAATTCAAGATGATGTTTGGTGAGTTTTATGTTGGAATTTTTTTCAAGAATTGTTTTTATTTTATGCTTTTGTAAATTGGCGAGGTCGATATTATTTAGACCAATAACCACACCCCAAAGATCTTTTTTTCCGAATTCAACACGCACAACATCTCCACATTCTATGCCATCTGAAGCTAGGTAAGTAAAGCTTTGATCTAGTGCTAACGGCAACAAAACCTGCGCAAAAATTTCTGACATTGATTCCTTATACCCATTTTTCATAACGACACTCAACAACCGACTCCTATACCCAATCAGCTTCTTGAAGTTGATTGGGTATAAACATAATTTAACTTAATTCAAACATGAAATTCTTTATTGATTCCGCGGAGATTTCTGAAATCAAAGAAATTGCTGCCTACGGCCTTCTTGATGGCGTTACCACCAACCCTACTCTCATCGCAAAATCAGGAAGAAAATTCCAAGAAGTAATCGCAGAAATTTGTGAAATAGTTTCTGGCCCAGTCAGTGCTGAAGTAGCGGCAACTGAGTTTTCTGGTATGATTCACGAAGGAGAGATTTTGAGCAGAATTGCCAAGAATGTTTGTATTAAACTTCCTCTAACTCTTGATGGGCTCAAGGCTTGCAAGCATTTTTCAAACAAAGGAATTCAAACCAATGTCACGCTCTGCTTTTCAGCGGCACAAGCAATTTTAGCAGCAAAAGCTGGAGCTACTTTTGTTTCTCCATTCGTAGGAAGGCTTGATGATATTGGTCAGGATGGTCTTTCTTTAATTGAAGAAATCTGTCAGATCTATTCAAATTACGAGGCGTTTAAAACTGAAATTCTTGTAGCATCAATCCGTCACCCAATTCACATTACGCAATCCGCAAAAATGGGAGCACATGTTGCAACCATACCAGGCAAGGTTCTAAAACAACTAGTTTCCCATCCTTTAACCGATAAGGGGTTAGAAACTTTTGTAAAAGATTGGACAAGCACGGGACAAAAAATTGTGTAACCACACGAATCTACTCAATACGTGGTTGAGACCATAGAGCGTAGCATGAGTGCTAAAGCAGTTATTCCACCGAAATCAAACCGTAAAGTTCTGCGCTACTACGACAAAAAACTCTACAAATAGTGCAACCTTATCGAACGACTATTCAACAGAATTAATAACTTCAGAAAGAGTGGCGACTAGATACGACAAGACCGCCTCCGGCTTTCTCTCGTTCATGCAAGTTGCTTGTATTTTTATTTGGGGGTAGTTAATTGTATTGGATCATTTTGGATCTTTAGAAACTGCCAACAAACAATCTCAATATGTCGAAACCAACACTTACACTAACTCCCATAGCAGAAGGAACTATGGGACACACGTCCAAAGTCGAATTACCTAGTGGCGAAACTTTTTATGTAAAAGTAAGCGATCCAAATAGAGCAAATATAGCAATAATTGCATCGAATAAAAGTCCTGATGAAAAAGTAGCTAGACTCAAGAGTATCTATAGGCAAGAATTCCTTTTACTAAAGTTGATGAATTTAATGGGATTAAAAACCCCTACCGAGCTATTACCCCGAGGATATAAAACTAAAACATTCCCCTTGCAACCTTAACAGCCCCGCGCTATCCTCCAGCGCATGAACAAGACAGATTTTAGAAAACTAAGCAAAGAAACACAGGCTGAAATAAGGCGTAGAGCCATTCGCACCTATTT
>CAMDJN010000035.1 GCA_945900795.1 Rickettsia typhi
TTCTTGCTAAAAACTTGCTGATTTATGAAAGTCAGAAGTGCCATTAGGGCTAGTAAACAGTAGCTTTAGCTACTTTTAATAACAAGGAAAATAATCAAAAAAACTAAAGAAATTTATGAAGAAATTGTTTGGGGATTTGCAACAGCCCCCTGAAGCCAAAATTTATTGGGTTAAATTTGGATTTTTAGAAGTTCCCTACAAGCTTCCTACAAGCTCTCCATCCCATTAATATCTTCCAACCCTTCAGCCCGACGAATCACCCTCACTTCAGAATTACCATCAATCATCACAATTGCAGGACGATATTGGATGAACTGCATCCATTGTGTAACGTTGTAGGCGCCGACGGGGGAAAGAATTAAGCGCTGGAAACGTTTTAATCTTGGCAATAAAATCGCTTCATCGACCACGTCGATATTCATGCAGAGTGGTCCGAATAAAATACTTGGTTCAGCGATGCCGCTAGTTTCCCCACTAGTTTTTGATTCTAGTTCAATTTTGAATTTATACCAGGTTGAGGTGTAGAGAAGATTAACTCCCGCATCAAGCGTGTAGGCTCTTCTACCGTCGATTAACATTTTGTCAGCTACGACACTGGTGATTAAGAATCCTGCCTCATCAACCAAATGACGACCTAGTTCTAAAATTAATTTTGGTGGATTTTTGCGGCCTCTTAATGGCTGCAAAGCTTTGGAAATTGCTTTGGCATAATCACCAACCGAAGGGATGCTGATTTCTGGAGAATGGTAAATATTTTTTAGAGAACTTTTGCTGGCGAAGCCTCCTCCGATGTCAAAAAATTCCATTTCATATTTTGCCAGACTCTCAACTTCTTCAGAAAATTTAATCATCTTTTCGAGCGCTCTGCCGTAGGCGTTATTGTCGATGACGAAAGTTCCGATGTGACAATGAATGCCGCCGATTTTGAGATTTGAACTTCTAAGAATTCTGTTTACCGCAACCATCGCCTGACCGCTTTCGAGATTGAAACCGAAGCGTGACCAGACGGGGTAAATGCCGGCATTGAGATTGATTCTAATGCCGAGACTTACCGTCTTTCCTAGCTCTTTAGCAATTTCTTCGATGTCAGAAACTTCATCAAAATGATCAACGTGAATTTGTGCGCCCTCTTCAATCGCGCGTTGCAACGATTCTTTGGATTTGTATGGTCCGTTGAAAATGATGTCTTTACCGGCAACTCCTAAAGCTCGCGCCTTTTCATATTCAAACCCGCTGACCACTTCAGCAATTGCACCTTCATCGTGAAATGTTTTGCAGATGGCGTTGAGGTAATTGGTTTTGTAGCTCCATCCGAAGCAAACATTTGGGTAAATTTCATCCAATGCCTTCTTGGCTTCACGGAATTTTTGCTGTAAAATTGGTTTGGAAAAAACGAAGAGTGGGGAGCCAAATTGTGAGACTAGGTCGGAAACTTTTACACCTTCAATTGAGTCTCTGATGAATTGGTAATTCTGGTTCGAACTGCCATGTTTGAGGTAGAGAGGGTTGCCGATTTTAACGATTGTGGGTTTTGTGTATTTCATGATCTGTTGCGATTTTTGTGGGAAATGAGATTTTGGAATTCTTGCAAGTCGGTCACAAACTCTGTTGGATAGCGCACGAACAGCTTTCCCACCGGATATTCAAACTGCGATTTACAATCTTGTTGCTCGACGATTTGTAGCAACATTTGTGGTAAATTTATTCCAACCGCAGTCGCACAATAAACCCAGGAAGGAAACCTTGGATTGATTTCGATTAGGTAGACATCTTGATTGCCATCGATCATGCACTCTAGCTCGAAAGGCCCTTTCCACTTAACTTCTCGAGCAAAATTGTCGCAAATTCTTACCAGCCTTTCGTCGCGAATTGTTACTGCTGTCCAAATTTTTCCAAGCGCAGTGGTGAGTTGTTTTTTGATTGAAACACTTCCTTTCAGCTCTCCTTCATAGTTCGAAAGAGCGATGGTGTTTACTTCTTTTTCTTCGATTTTTTCTTGCACTAAGATTGGGTATCCCCATTGCGCGATGATCTCTGTCGCCTTTAAAATTGCGGTTTCAAGGTTGTAGACGATGTAAGACGAATAATATTTTCCTTTGATTGCGGCAGGAAATTGAATGTCTTTTTTTAGAATTTCGACCAACTCATCAATGCTGTTCGCAACTTTTGTTTTGGGATATTTACAGCCAATTCTTTTTGCTAATTCCGGAAGCAAGTCTTTGGCTCGTAAATTGAATTGTTCTTCGTTTGGCAGAAGTGTTTTGATTCCCATTGCTGTAAGCTGGTCTTGATATTTTATCATCAAAGGCAGCTCGATGTCTAAGCAAGGAATGAGAAGATTGAGGCCAGTTTTATTTTGAACATCAACAAGAGAGGCGCGCATACTTTCCCAGCCATTGCTTGGATATTGCATCAGAAAGCTGTTGGAGAAAAGGTTGGGGATGTAATTACCAGGATCGTTTACGTCGTAGCTAAGACCAATGACAGAAGAGTATGCTGATGCTTCAGATAGGCTGCGCGCAACTCCGCAACCCGGACCCGGATTGTCAGTTGCATTTATTCCAGAGACGCCAACTACGCTTGCCTTCATTTGATGAGGCCAATAATCGAGAGGTGATTTTGGAATTCTAGAATGTCATTTAAAGCCTCTGTTTGACTGACGGAATATGTCTTGGAAACAGAAGTAGAAATTTCTTCGACAGAGGTTTTTGATTGAAGAAGTTTGACGATAAAATTTGCTACCTCGTTTGTTTGGTAGGTATCGCCACTTTGCGAATCAAAAATGAAACCGTCTTTGCTTAAAATTAGGTGATTGAAATCGTTCATTTCCGGGGGACGATTAAAAGATTTTTGACAATCCAATTGAGCTGTAAAAGCCATCGCTTTCTAAGTTGTTCGACTCTTCAAATCTGCTTCTAGTTCTTAAGTCCAGATATCCTCCAGACAAAGAAAGTTTGGTGTCCCAAAATTTAATATTAGAAATTCCGAATCCATATCTTTGTTGGTCGAAAGCTTTTGTGCCTAAAAATATCGCTTCTGGACCAAATGATAATCCACAACAATAAATGTTGATCGAGTTTTTGCTGAAATAAGTTCTGAAAGCAGAGCTCATGGAAGAACTGCTCGAAAAAGAAACGCGGCTAAATGGTGATGGAATTAACATGAATTCAAGCAAGCCCTTAGCGCCAAACTTTCCACCCTTAACTTCGTTAGTGGAATCTATTCTGCCGCTTGCATAATTATCAAAATTACCACCAGCATAGGCTGAAACATAGCTGCCGGAATTAAAGATTTTTTGATACCCAGTCATCAAACCTCCGGAGGCAATGTGAACCCTGGTACTGGTCGTTAAGTTGTTCGATGAATATTGCGAACCATTTTTATATCTTAGGTCAGAGGATATGGCATCATAATTATATTCCCCATAACCAGCATCAAGTCTAAGCAAAGGGCCGCTGCCATAAATATTTCCGTTTAACGCTCTAACGCCTCCAAGGTAACCAAATGAAGAGTTTTTGAGAAGAGAACCTCCGGCAAAAACAGAATTCGCTTTCTGTCAACTTTTTGCGTAATTGTTATTAATCGGCGCAGTGTAGGCTCCACGACTGTCAATCGCTTGGGATGCCGCTCTTGCTTTGGCTAACACTCTTGTCGAAAACAAAGTTGAGGCCAATAGTAAAATTACGAGAAAAGTTTTTTTGTTCATTTGAATTTCCTGATTGTTAAAAATTGTCTCCTAAATTCATCAAAAAGATTTTGATGAATGGCGCGTACTATCGCAGATACGCTTGCGATTACGCATCTTCTATAAAACTATACAACACCCGCCTTTTGCCTTTTCTTTACCAGGAGCAAGACGCCCACCATTTACGTTGGAAAGTCTTGTATCAGGCTGTTTCACCTCTGTTTCGGCAGGAAGCGCTTTATGCCCACGCGTCTGCGCTAATCCCAGAATTCCACATAATTCTGGAGTAAAGCTATTTCGTACTGCTACATGCCCATTAGCTCTCGTCTCGTTTTGAAAATCATCTCTAACTGCCATCAAAACTTTTCCAAGCGCATTACGTCCTTTACCATCTGCTCCGTTACCCCAAAAGGGATCTTTAGCCCCAGCATTTTCCACAAGAAGTGCGTCACCAGTACCGAGTAACATACCTAGCAAAGGTGGATTTTGACTAAATTTACACAATAAAATTTGCCTCATTGATTCTTCTTTGACAGAATAATCTGCGTCACAAAATCTTCTAACTGACCCTGGAACTGGAATAGATGTTGGCCCATGAAATATCGTCATGTTAGTGCCCGCTAATGTCTGTCCGGCTCGTTGTTGATTTGGTTCTTTAGCATTCAGCACTGCTAATGCTTCTCTGCTTAACACACCGTTAGATTGCACCCCCTTCATTGCTTGATAAAGGCATTCAGACGAAACCGCCACATTCTCTGCTGCACCAATAATAATTTTGAAAGGAGTTGCTGCAACATTTGTAAACTCGTAGTAAGGCTGATTCTTGTCGTAAAATCCTATTACACCTACACCTGCACGAGAAATTGGTTGCGATGGAACGTATTGTTGATGGGCTCTAGGACGACACTCATGAACAACGCAATCAAAAAGTGGGTGTGGATCGTTCCTGCCAAACACAGTTATTCCATGCTTTTCTTGAAAATACCGCTTACACCGATCTGGTCCCACAAAAACATCGCTACCTTTTGACTTAGTACCACATGCTGCGGCAAAACTTGCAGCTTCAGCGTCAGAGTTAAAAACAAGTTTTATCACTTTTTGTCCAGCTCTAGCTACGTCATCAACAACCTCTAGATTTGTAGCACCCGTGTTGTGTAGAACCGTCTTGCTTGCAGTGTCTCGGTACTTGTTGCTACGCATGTTAATATTTGATTAAATGTCGATTAAGTGAATTTTGTTTCTTGTACCACTTGGCACCAAATCCAAACTAGTTGCGCTGCAAAAAGTTTGTAATCCCGTCATTTGAATTTCATCAAATAAATCGGATTTTCTTTTGTCATCTAAATGCGACATTACTTCATCAAAAACCATAGCGGTTGTTTGGTTTTTGTATTGCGAGGAAATTTTTGCACGAGCCAGAGTAATGCCAAGCATAATTGATTTTTGCTCTCCGGTTGAAGAGTAAATTGCTGAGGTATTTTTGCTAGTAAAAATTGCATCAAAATCGCTACGATGAACCCCAAAATTTGTCTTAAAATTCTCCGAATCAATCTCTCGATTTTCTACCAACTTATTTTTGTAAAACTCCTCAAGCTGCACTGCGCTTTGTTTCATAACATATTGCTCAACATCTCCCGTCACTAGAAGTTCCGGCTTTGGAAAATTTGAAGAAAACGACGCAATCGCTTTGTTAAAAAATTCTACCGCCTCAATTCTTGCTGAAGCGATTGCCGTACCGAGTTCAACAATATTATTCTCAATCACCGAAAGCCACTTTTCAGAAGTTTTTTGAGAACGATATTTTTGTAAAATAATTAGCCTTTCCTTCAGCAATTTTTGGTAATCATTGATGCGCTTGTTGTGGGCGTAGTCAATGTCGGAAACAATTTTGTCGAGGTAATCTCTCCGCTCTGATTTTCCTAAAATAAAAACTTGTTCGAGTTGCGGAGTAAGATAAATGAAGCGCGGGATTTTATTTTGTAAGTCACCTTGACGCTTGTTGTTGAATAACTCTCCGTTAATGTAAAAACTCTTCTTTTTCTGTTTTGCATCGAAAGAGACAGCAATTTTTTCAATGAATTCACAGTTTGAAATTTCAGCATAAACGGTGAATTGCTGCGAGTTCTTTTGGCTAGAAATATCGGGAGAGCGATCACGCAAAATCATTTCCTCAAGATTACATTTTCTCAAAGAAGCGGTTTGATCAATAAGCGTGACAGCTTCTAGAACATTGGTTTTACCGACTCCGTTGATTCCGGTAAAAAGTGTGATTGGAGAATCGAGCTCAATTTTTCTGTAGGAGAAATTACGAAAATTTGTGAGGATTAGTTTAGATATGAGAGACAATCGCGATGTTAAACTAGTTGGTACAAACTCAGAGTTGTTGGCCCTGTTGTTTAGTGGGTTTTAAACATCTTCGCAAATTCTCTCTTCTTTCTCTTCTTCCAAAAGCCACGATGATAGGCATCAGAAGCGAGAAGAGGAATGACAGAAGTAGCCTCAGCGTAAACCATTTGCTCGAAGGCGGTGTCAACCTTTCCCCAAGAGCAGGCTTCTTTTAGAGTCGAAGATGAGCAGGCGCCATCTCGTGAATCAGCAACAGTGATTTGAATGGCATATTTGTGCATGTCGACTTCTTTGCCTAAGATTTCTGCACACACCACTGTGTCTTGAACGAAATTTTTTGGAACACCGCCACCAATCATCAAAAGACCAGTTGTGCCGGCTTTGATTTTGATGTCTGTGAGTTCTTTGAAATCAGCAATTGAATCAAGCGTGAGATGTGATTTTGGATTTTTAACTTGGTGCAGAACTAGGCCGAATCCGGCGGAAGAATCAGTGAAAGCTGGACAGAAAATCGGAACATTATTGTCGTAGGCAAGCTCAACGAGAGATTCTTTTTTCTTAGAATTCTTCTTCAAAAACTTCCCCATTTCCCAAATAAACTCACGAGAAGAATATGGTCGTGGCTCTAGACCGTTAGCTATTTTGAAGATGGCATTGTCGCAATTTTGCAGATCTTTTTCGTCAATGTAGGTGTCGTAAATGCGATCGATGTAATTGTCGCGGAGGAATTTGTCGTCAATGAAAGGCGTGCCTTGGTAATGCTTAAAACCAAGAGCTTCGAAAAAATCCATGTCGACGATTGATGCACCTGTAGCAACAATTGCATCAACCATGTTGTATTTGATCATGTCAGCGTAAAGCTTCATGCAACCACCTGCCGAGGTAGACCCGGCAAGGGTTAGAATGATCGAGCAAGAATTATCTTTAAGCATCATGTTAAAGATTTCTGTTGCCCTCGCCAAATCACGAGAAGTGAATGACATGCCATCCATCTGCTCAATGATTGGGCGCGCATCAAATGAAGTGATGTCGATATGCTTGACTTGACGCTTTAGTAAGTCTTTTTTTGTAATTTTTTTTGCTACCATTTTTGAGACGGATCAAGACAAAGGTTGAATTTGATGAGGTTCTTTATGTTTGAGAATTAGAGCCCAATTCTTACTTAAATCTTCTCTGTGTAAAAGAGCCCAATGGACGATGAGCCAATAGGTGCGGGGTGGCAGAGAGCCTTGAATTACACGCAAATCATCAATCGTAATGACGGCTTCGTAATCACGAAATTTTGCATGAAAACGAGGTTTGATATTTTGCTCACTCTCATGAGGCATCAGAATTTCTGTTTCAAAAAATTTACTTACCTCTGCCATACTCATGCCCCAATCATGATGTAGCTAATTACCACTTCCTTGATTTACCGCCACCACCACTTTTGCCATTGGTGGATCTAGTAAACTCTTGTCTAAAAGATCTGTCATCTCCAAATCTGCTTCTGGCCGGTTTGAAACCAGAGTCATCTCTATTTCTTGGCGATTTAAATCCTCCATCATCAGAATTTTCGAAGGATCGTCTTGGAGCGCGATCAGAACCGCGATCAGAACCGCGATCAAAACTTCTTCCTCTAGGCTTCGGTTGAAAATCTGAGCCTGCACCATCATCCTCATTTTCTCTTACAATACGTGGCTTTGCTGCTGGCGTTTTCGGCCAAACCAATGCTTGTGCAGCAAATAGAATGCCATCAGTAAACGTAATGGCAGGAGAGCCTTGTAGCTGATACCCTATGGCTAAAGACTCATTTATTTTTTCACAAAATGCCTTTTCATCGCCGACATTAGTTAACAAGATATAATTTGGACGACCATCTGGAGGAGAATTTTTCATAATATTTGGTTGGAATAATTTTAATTAAATTTGACATCAAACAGCGGGGATGCTGAAGAAGGCTTACGAGCAATCGGATTCGAGATTTTCCTGAGATTTTGAATCCGCTTGCAAATACATACTAACTAAGGGTTCATCACAAACTTCGATTTGAAGATTCTGATTAAAACCATTAAACTCTGTTCTTATGCTGCGAGAGTAAGCGCCAAGTTGACCTATTTCGACATAGTCACCTTCGGAGATATTGTCTGGTAGATAAAATGGACCCTTCATCGCATCAAGAGAATCGCAGGTTGGTCCATAAAACCCAAATGGTGCGGCAATCAGTGAAAGAGGGTTCTTGCCCTTAATTCTAATGGCTTTTGCAGGATAAATAAAGCCAGGAAATCCAGCATCGAACAAGCCACCATAAGTCCCGTCGTTTAAATACAACATATTCTTTTTTCTCGCTTCAACACGAACCAAAAGAGAAGTAGATTCCGCAACGAGAGCGCGTCCCGGCTCACACCAAATGCGACATTTTTTATCAAGAGGAAGTTGATTTATGCTGTCAAAAATTTCATCAAGATAGCTACGCAAGTCAGGTGGAGTCATGCCAGGATAGGAAGATGGAAAACCACCGCCGACATCCAAAACATCAAGCTTCACTTTTGATTGCTCTAAAACTTCCTTGGTAATGTTGATCGCGTTACGGTATTCTGTAGGCTCCATACATTGCGAACCGACATGAAAGCAGATCCCAAGCCTTTTGGCTGCGGAACGCGCTTTGCGCAATAACGGCAAAGACTCGCTCGGCAAAATTCCGAACTTGCCAGACAGGTCGATTGCGGCATGAGAGTTTGGAATGGAAAGGCGCACATGCAAACCAAGATCTTTTGCACCCTTGGTTACATCTAAAATTTTTTGCAATTCATCGAGGGAATCTAGCGAAAAATCACGAATTCCATAGTTAAAATAGGCTTCATAAATAGCTTCACGACTCTTGATTGGATGCATGAAATACATTTTTGCATCGTCGTTCTTTTTAAATAGATGTTCAATCAATTTGATTTCAGAGATTGAGGCAACATCAAAATGTTTGATCCCTGAAGCGAAAAGGTGTTTTAGAACATCGGCATCAGGATTGCTTTTTACCGAATAGAGAATGTCGCTCGCAAATTTCGGAGTTTGGAAATTTTTAAGAAACCAATCAGCAGAACGCTTGATTGCATGAGGTCTAAAAAGGTAAACTGGAACTGACGGTTTTAATTCTAAAATATTATTCCGAACCGTATCTAAAGATTTTTTGGATCTTTTTTCTTTTACGGGTTTGATTTTAATTTCGGGTTTTTTGTCGAAGTTGAGGTAGTGAATTTTAGGATTCAAAACTCGGGCACGTTCTTGCTCTTGTTCCATTTACTTAGCTGCCAAAAAATTAAGTTAAAAAAAGGGGAAAAAGCACTTAATTTTGTTCAAAAATTAGAACCCTGCTAGACCTTGATCTGCCTGACTTCGTAACGGTAAATTTGAACTCCATTTTCTAATGGACGCGGAACGTAAAAACTAAATTTTATTAGTAAAACAAAAGTTCTAATATTTTTAAGGGTACCCTCAAAAAAGTTTTACTGAGTAATTGTAACCAGGACGAGGTGTGAATATCGGCATACCTCCACGAACAAGAATGTATTTATTTTTCCCCGAAAAGAATCCCGCTTTGTAAACATAGACCTCGTCTCCATGTTGATAATAGCAGCCAAAAATTTTTTCAGCCTCAGCGTCCGTCATGTTATTAACGATTGAGGTGTTGAACGTCCACATGTAGTTTCTTGCTTCGGCCGCATCTTCTTCTGGAGGGTAGCCACAACCAGCAGTACCAGCGATGCAGGAGGTTGTTAGAAGAAAAATTGTGAGCAAAAGAGTTTTCATTTTTTAGAGTCTGTTCATTTTTTTTACCAGAGCCTGTATTCAGCCCAAATCCCTTAAAAACAAATCAACTCTCTCCTTCGTAACTCCAGGCATGCAGATGATGTGGGTTTGATCGTTGTCACTGGCTAATTGCCACTTCACACAAATTTCTTTTGAAGGTTGAGGGAAAATGACGGTGAGGGCGTTTGGATTGCGCCAGGCTTTAATTCCCAGCTCGTTCAATTTTTTCTCGGCATATTCGGCAATCTTAATCGCTTCGATTGCGCGCTGCTTTAAACCTTCTCTTCCAAGCTTGTTAATTGCGTACCAAAGGAAGACGGGACTGTGTCCGTTGCGTGATCCTGCGATTGTAGTGTCTAAGGTTCCGATGTATGGAATAGCGCGCCCAACACGTTCTTTGTAATTCTTTTTTACAATCACTACGCCGCAAGGAATTGGAGAGCCAATGAATTTGTGACCGCTAATTGCAATTGAATCTGCTCCGGCTTTGAAGTCGAATTTTGGTTCAGCTTCAAGTAGTTGAAGGTAGACCCCAGCAAGCGCTGCATCGCAGTGAATGTAATAATTTTTAATCGCAGATTTTTTTAATACTTCACGAATTTTACTCACATCATCTTTTGCCTCAGTCATCGTCGTGCCAATGTTAGCAACGATGATCACCGGCTGGTGACGATGCAGCTGAATATTTTCGCGCAAATCTTCGTAATCCATTTCGCCATTTTCACTCGCACGAATCACGATGCTTGGCATGTTAAGAAGATGAACATTCTTCTGCACGCTGTAATGCGTAGCTTCAGAGTAGTAAACCATGCCGGTTGGATAAAGTTCGCGGGCCACATAAAGTGCGTAAAGATTTCCTTCCGAGCCACCACTAGCAACATATCCCCAAGAATTTTCTTCCGGAAAGTTGAAGAGGTCGGAAAAGAATTTTACGACTTCGCGTTCGATGGAGCGTGAATTGAGGTCGTAAGTTGATTCGACAAGTGGATCGCCAAGATTGTTGAGTGAGTAGGAGAAAAGTTGGTAGAGTTCGCTGTAATCAAAATCGGTTGCAATCGGGTAGCCAAGAAATTGCGGCGCCCTCTTTTTTACATTTTGGATGTAAGCCGCAAGTCGTTCCTGTAATTGAGTTGGTTGATTTTTCATAAATTGTAGTTTGTGTGCTTCAGAAATTCGGAGTTAAAAAATCTCTGAAGCTAAAATTAATTTGGTGAAATTTGGGTGTCGTTGGCCGCTTGTACACCACTGGCTGCTTGAGGTGCCACTGCTGTGGAAGGCACTTCCCCCGCTACTACTCTAGACCCACAACGAGAGGCATGCTGCTCTACTAACTCAACCATCCCAGAAAGATATTGGACTAATGCTGGAATTTGACCCAATACATCATCGCTTCGTGACTCGCGGTCATCACTTGGCGATTCAGACAGACGCTCTAAATCGGTAGAACGTAATTGTTGAGAATCATATTCTGAAATCCTTCTCTTCAGATCATCATCAATTAGGGATGGCGTTGCATCAAAGATCGCATTCGTAATCCCAATTTTATCTAGCAGTTCAGAGTAAGGATCAAAATCATTAATTTGAGTGGATCGCTCTTGCAGGAGCGATTGTAACTTTTTTACTACCTGCGACAATAGTGGTTTACAATATCCGCCCTCAGTAGTTGTTACGAGTTGATCGGTAACAGCGCAAATCTTCTCAAGATTGTTACTCAAATAACTTTTTAACATAACCATTCTTAATGGGTTAGGCTCTTCTTGTGTCATGATATTGTCGCGTGCAACTTCACTAAAAAGTAATCCATCCCGACATAATTCACTACATAAAAAATTCGCATCCAAATCGGGTGGAATAAAATTATCTGGAACCTTGTTCAAACCAAGTCCAAGTAACAAATGCGAAGTTTCGTGATATCCTTTTAGAATAGCAGTTGCCATGTGTTCTGGCTTTAATTGCACTCCCAAATCTAATAAAAACTTAATCACAAAATCTGAACCATTTCTGACGGCACAATCAATTGCACTTTCTTGGGTTTGAGAATTTTGTTGTTCTGCCAGCTGTAAAATTTTTTCTCTGATGTTTGTAATGTCTGATTTTAGCAACTCTTCTAGTAGCTGTTTATCCCCATGTCGCAGGGCTGCATGAACAAAATTTTCGCCAGCATTATTTTCCAAACCAAAATCAACTCCTCTTTTCCCCATTTCCTGAATGATGATATTTGCAGTCATCACCGCTCCAACTTCTGCTGCAAGATGAATTGCTGCATTTCCTTCCGAATCTCTTTTTTCTAAATTAGGATTGTGGCACATGAATCGTTCCAACATCCTGCCTCGCCCATTCAGAGATAAGTAGTGTAGAGGGGTTCTGCCATTTTTCGATTCACCATTAATGAACGTATCAAACTCCTGTTCTGTTAGAATTGTTTGCGCAATCGACAGTAAATTATCCAAACAATGTAAGCTTGGCCCTATTGACGCAAGATGTAGTGGGCTGAATCCATTTTGATCGCATGCAACAAACATCGCATTTACGTGCTCAACATCTCGAATATTTTGAATGTTTAGATCTAGATGATTTCTAACCGCGTAATGCATGAGAGTGTCTCCGACGCCTGACTCAACTTTAGATTTTAGATCGAATATTTGGTAACGGGCCAGATCTTCTACTGTTTGTCCCGCCCGATTCACTACATCAATAGTTTTAGGAAATTGCTCGAATAAAATTGCAGTTGTGTGCTCAGCTCCCGCTTGAGCAGAAAGATGTTGAGGTAAATTACCATCGTTGTCAGGAGTGGGTTTTGCTCCATTATCTATCAGAAGCTGTAACATTGATTCCCGACCATTAGTTGCAGCATGATGTAAAGCTGTTCTGCCTCGAGTATCTTTTGTATTTACAGTTTTGTGTAACGCTTCTTGCCCAGTTATTCTTGGTGTCGTAGCTCTATCGCCTATTGTCTCTAAAAAATTTTTTAGAGCAAAGTAGGAGCTTCTAGCAGCTAGCTGCATTACTGGAGTTGCTTCATTACAGTTGGGGTGATCAATGTCAGCACCGTTACGGATTAACAATGAGGTTATTTGTATAAAGCCGGCGTCAATTGCCAGATTGAGTAGGGAGTTTCCATTGTTGTCAGTAATATCGGCTAAGGTATCTAGTGGTATACTATATTTTTCTGGAAATAAGCGCAGCAGAAAGTTAATATTTTCAAGCGAAGCTGCTTTGACAGAGTAAAGAGCAGCTTCTTTAAAAAGATCAGCAATTGGAAGATTCTTGCAGAGAGTGTTAATGGCATGCATAGCCTTCCCAATCTTGTGATTACTGCGTGTTTTGATTGCGCATTTTAACAACAAAGCTGAATCGCTTGCTGTAGTACCTAGAGATGTTTCGAAATATTTAATACCTCCAAGAACCAATTTGTCCGCATGATCTGCTGTTAAATGCTTATCCTCCAGCAGATCATCCAGAGACCGGACATCCTGCATGTACAAAAAGCAGTGAGAGAAATATTCCTTTTGGAGTTCTGGGATCAGGAGAGATCCATTTTCTAGTATTTCAATAAGTGGAGAGTAGTCTGGTTTGACCTTTATTTTGTCTAGCGCTTGCTGAAGTTCAGCGCTCAACTTGTATTGATTGTAAGACACAGTGGCTGGAGCGTGGGGTAAGGGATTTGTTTTCATAAATCGTGCTAAATTATAATTTGAGATTTACCAATATGGGGCCATGCAGGAAAAGCTTGCAGACAAAGCCCGCAGGAAAACATGAAACCAAACATTGATGAACCGCCTGGCTCGACAGCCCTACGGACCACCCAAAAAGCTACCGTCAAATCAAACTTTAAAAAAAGCAACTTGCCCAACCAATCACATTTCCACAACTATTTCTCGCGGGAAATAAATTTTTTACTCCTTAGCATTCTGCTTTTTGCTGTCGCGCTAGGAATCAACCTTGTCACCTTCCCTACTATTTTAACCGAGCGTGGAGTCAGCTCGTCATTAATTGGAATTGCCTTCACCGCAGAAATCCTCGGCTCAATTTTGATGTCATTTTTTCTGGGAAAATTTGTCTCGAAATTTGACGCAATGAAATCGCTTCGCTTCGCAGCTTTTGGTTACGCTGCTGCAACCACACTGATTTATTTTTACCAAAGTTTTTTTCTCTGGATTGTCTTCGCTATTTTCATGGGACATTGCTGGTTTACCTTCGTAATTATCCGCCAATCTTGGCTCAACATCTTACTCTCGAATGAAAAAAGAGGAGTTGCTCTTGGAATTTTTAGTCTGGCAATTTCAACTGGACTGGCTTTGGGGCCAGTAATTGTAAGGTTTAGCGGCGCATCATCTTATTTTTCATTTCTGATTTCTGCCTCGTTGGTAATTGCCTCCCTCCTTTGTCTTCGGCCTCTTCGACATTCTGCTCGGCCACAAATCGAGTCAAAAAGAATCCCGCTCAAAGATTTTTTTAAAAAAAATCCACGCTGTTTCCTGGCAAGATTTTTTCTCGATTTTCAGACTTACCTTTTACTAACTTTCACCGTAGTTTTCGGGCGCATGATTGGTCTTTCCTACGAAGCCGCTGGCCTTCTAATTAGCGCTTTCACGGCTAGCGGGTTTTTTGATGTTTACGTTGGATTTCTCTTAAAAAAAACTAGTCCCTACCGACTCATTAACATCGGATTTTTCGTCTGCATGTATTCATTCGTCTTCATAATTCTTTACCACGAATCTTACGCTTTACTGCTTCTAAGCTATTTTATTTTTGGATTTGGAATCGCCTGCATCTACGTCTCAGTGTTTAAAATTACCAATGAAGATTACGCCAAAGAAAACTTGGTTGCAGCCAATTCGACATTTCAAATCATTGGCTCTCTCGGCTCTCTTTGCGGAAGTTTTTTTGGAGGATATTTAGTTGGAATATTTGGTGACCAAGGTTTTCCAATTGCGATGGTTCTAAGCTGCTCAGCTTATTTGGCTTTTGTTACTTTTAGGAATAAAACTTTGAACCAAGCCTAAAAATCGGTTCTGCAATAAGGCGTGTGGGCATCTATCTTTTTGCTCAGGTGAAGTTTCGCAAATCTTAATCAAAATTTAAAATAATAAAATCATGACGAATGACACTCCTCCTCCTATTCCTCCTATTCCTCCTATTCCTCCTATTCCTACAGAAGATCCAGACCCTTTATTTTTAGTGTATGAAGTAGGAGAGGGAGAGTATGGTCGCGACGACGGCCTTACTTCTCTTGTCAGGCCTAATGCGAACACTCCTCCTCTAGAAGAATCGGGCTCCTCATTTTCAATGTATCCAGAAGAAAAGGAAGGGGTGAATTCAATCTCCCAGCGCAACCAAATTCATCGTTTTAGTTTTATAAAAAACCTCAAAAGGAGTTCTAAAATTTAAACATTTTCTTGGCTGGTGATTCACGATATTTTCAACTTGGTTTGCAAGCTCTTGAGTTAAAAGTTTA
>CAMDJN010000036.1 GCA_945900795.1 Rickettsia typhi
TTCTTGCTAAAAACTTGCTGATTTATGAAAGTCAGAAGTGCCATTAGGGCTAGTAAACAGTAGCTTTAGCTACTTTTAATAACAAGGAAAATAATCAAAAAAACTAAAGAAATTTATGAAGAAATTGTTTGGGGATTTGCAACAGCCCCGCGATACAAGTCGCGCTACACTTTATGGGGTCACAGATATACCCAATAATCGCTAGATAACTCACAAATGTATTTTAATCACATGTCCTCTTCAAGCACGCCCACATCATTGCCAAGCTACAATTACGACATCATAAAATTATTTACCATTGCCGCAACTTTTTGGGGAATTGTAGGATTTTCTGTTGGGGTAACCATCGCATTTCAACTCGCATTTCCAGCTTTGAATTTGGGCTTGGAATGGACTAGCTTTGGTCGACTTCGTCCACTGCACACATCAGCCGTAATTTTTGCTTTTGGTGGAAATGCTTTATTCGCAACCAGTTTTTTCATAGTTCAGAGAACCTCTCAAGCCAAACTTTGGGGAAGTGACAAGCTTCTAAAATTTATCTTCTGGGGTTACCAAACTTTCATCGTAATGGCGGCTTTTGGCTACGTCACAGGCATTACTCAAGCCAAAGAATATGCTGAGCCAGAATGGTATGCTGACCTAGTTCTTTTAGTGGTTTGGATTTGTTATTTCTTGGTTTACGTGATGACACTCAAAGACCGCAAAGAGCCCCACATCTACGTCGCCAACTGGTTCTTCCTCGGCTTCATTGTTACCGTCGGAATCCTTCACATCGTCAATAATCTCTCCATTCCTCTTCGCATCGATTCCTCAACAAGCTACCCAATTTTTGGTGGAGTACAAAGTGCGATGATTCAATGGTGGTATGGCCACAACGCTGTAGGATTTTTCTTAACGGCAGGATTCCTCGGCATCATGTATTACTTTGTGCCAAAGCGGGCAGAGCGTCCTGTTTATTCTTACCGACTTTCTATTATACATTTTTGGTCGCTGATTTTTATTTACATTTGGGCTGGTCCACACCACCTGCATTACACCTCGCTTCCTGATTGGGTTCAAACTTTGGGCATGACTTTCTCAATCATGTTGTGGATGCCAAGCTGGGGGGGAATGATTAACGGAATTATGACTTTGTCCGGCGCCTGGGATAAATTGCGGACAGATCCAGTTTTACGCTTCCTCATTACCTCCGTTGCATTCTACGGGATGAGCACTTTCGAAGGCCCGCTCATGGCAATCAAATCAGTCAACGCCCTGTCGCATTACACCGACTGGACAATAGGCCATGTTCATTCAGGCACGCTTGGTTGGGTTGCATTCATAAGCTTCGGGGCACTCTACCACATGGTTCCAATTCTTTGGGGGAAGAAAGATCTCTACTCTAACAAGCTTGTCGAGTATCACTTCTGGCTCGGATCAATAGGCATCGTGCTTTACATCACAGCAATGTGGATTGCTGGAATCACGCAGGGATTGATGTGGAGAGCATATGACTCAATGGGCTTCTTACAATATTCTTTTGTAGAAACCTTAACCGCGCTTCATCCGCTTTACATTACGAGAGCGATTGGCGGGGTTTTCTTCTTGGCCGGAGCATGCCTGATGGCTTACAATCTTTACAAAACGATTAAGCAAGACGTGTCCAGGATTAAGAGATAAATTCCTAACCACAAAAAAATGAAACTATGACCCTAACAATTACCACAAAAAAACCACTTACACCACAAAATGCTGATTTTGCGATCTACATTGATTTTAAAAAAGATGTTGGAAATCCGCAGAGAATTTTTCAGGCCAGTGCCTCTCTAATCTCTGCTTTTGAAAAGTTGGACAAAGTTTTGTGCGACACTGTCGATTCCAAGATCGCACCACTGATGATGCTTGAAGAGATCGAAATAGGATCTTTAAAAATATGGCTAAAAAATAGACTAGAATCAATTGATGATAAGACTCTTAAAGATCTGAATTGGAAAGAGATGGTCGGAAAATATTTGGTTAAAGCAAAATATTTGATGATCGATTTTCTTAACAAAGACATCAAGCAAGGAGATAAGGATAGCATCCTCACACTCTCCAAACAGATACAAAAAATTGCCGAAGAGACTGACGTGAAGCATCTTCCCGACTATAAGATTCCCGATATTCGTGATTTAGTTGAAAGTATGCAGGATATTTCGTCGGCCAAAAATTTTCTCGATAAACAAGATAAGTTACAGTATTTACAGGCCTCTGGAGAGGTAAGTGAGTTTAATCTTCTAATTGACTGGACCCCTGAAAAATTCGAAGAATTTCTTACGAGAGAGAAGATTGAATATCCGGAGGTATTGATGAATTTAGTGATAAAAAAACCGGATTATCTCGGTAGCTCAATGTGGGAGTTGCGTCATGGTAAAACAAAAATTTTTGCTAAAATTGAAGATGAAAAATGGCTCAATCGTTTTCAAAGGCGTGAAATTGACGTTCGTCCGGGAGACGCTTTGAGATGCAATGTTAAGCAAGAAATTTACTATGGATTTGATAATGAGATGATTGCTCAGAAGCATGTAATCACAAGCGTTGAAAACGTTTTGACAGATCAATATCGACAACCAGATTTATTTAAAGATGACTAATCTCCAACCTTTCCACCTAGCGGTTCCAGTTAATGACATTAAAAAAACTCGTGAATTTTATGGAGAATTTTTAGGATTCGAAGAAGGTCGATCAACCGAAGGCTGGATTGATTGGAATTTTTTTGGACATCAATTTGTAACACATCTGAGGGCAGATAAAAAAAGTAGTGAACCGGCGGCAATTAGTTTGGTTGACGGTAAAAAAGTTCCCGTTCCACACTTCGGAGTGGTGCTTGAATGGCAGGCGTGGCACGACTTTGCAGATCGCTTAAAATCTCATAAAGTACAGTTTGTAATTGAGCCTTACATTCGTTTTCGTAATGAAATCGGTGAACAGGCAACAATGTTTTTCCTCGATCCAAGCGGTAATGCGCTTGAATTTAAAGCTTTTAAAGACCCTTCTCAATTATTTAGAAAGTACGAGTAAATGGAACCTCTAAAAATTGCTTTTTTTGAGGTTCCTTAATGTGGATGTAGCGCGTGGCCCTACTCTAGGAAGCCAATCACAAATACCTTCTCTCCGGATTTTTCCAAAACCCTCATAACTTCATCTACATCAGATTTTTCTACTGCTAACACCATGCCGATTCCGCAATTAAAAGTGCGGTGCATTTCTTCGTCTGAAACTTGCCCCAATTTTTGTAGGTAAGAAAAAATTTCTGGCCGAGTCCAGGACTTAAAATCTATTTTTGGCGTGATTCCATTTGATAAAATACGTGGAAGATTTTCGGTAATTCCTCCTCCTGTAATATGTGCTAAAGCCTTTATTTTATTGGTTTTAACTACTTCTAAACAAGATTTTACATAAATTTTTGTGGGAGTTAGAAGAGCTTCCCCAATGGTTATACCATCCAAAAATTGATCCGAAAATTTTAGGGAATTTTTTTGCAGAATGAGTCGCGCAAGTGAATAACCGTTAGAATGCAAACCGCTTGAAGCTAGACCAATCAAGACATCTCCCGACTTTGTTTCTTTCGGTAAGATTTGATCACGCTCAACTGCGCCAACTGCGAATCCGGCTAAATCATAATCACCCCCGGAATACATTCCTGGCATTTCCGCAGTTTCGCCGCCGATCAGAGCGCATCCTGCTTGCTTACATCCATCTGCAATTCCTTTAATCACTTGACTCGCAACTTCAATTTCAAGCTTCGAGCAAGCAAAGTAATCGAGAAAGAAAAGCGGCTCGGCACCTTGCACTACAAGGTCATTAACCGACATTGCAACTAGATCGATACCGATCGTATCGTGCTTACCGACCTCGATTGCAACCTTAAGTTTAGTGCCCACACCATCAGTTGAAGAAACTAAAACAGGATCACGGAAATTACATTTTTTTAGATCAAACAAGGCGCCGAAGCCTCCCAGATCAGAATCTGCACCGATTCGTTTTGTAGCTTTGGCAAAAGGTTTAATACGATTTACCAATTCATTTCCAGCGTCAATATCAACGCCTGACTGCTTGTAATTGAGGGACATTTTTCTTGCGAATTAAGAACTTTAGGAAAATCTCAGAATATACCCATTCCACCTGAAGAAGCCGATCTATGGCGAAGAAGTTTTGAGCAAAAATCACGACGGAGAATGTAAGATGTACCATGTGGTACGGCGTCATTCTCTGAGTAAATTTTTGCCAAAAATTCGAAGTCAGAATTCGGCTTCTTCAGGTGGAATGGGTATGTTACTTCCGAGTCGCTTATTACAGCGTTTGATCGGCTATTTTTTAGAAACAAATTTACGACATGTCGAGAATTTTTTCAGCTCTCATAATCTCTTCTACAGTCTTATTTTTGCTGTCTATGACAACAGTGAGCTGGGCTGGAGACGCTACTTATCTCATTGAAAAAATACCAGTTGAAATATCCGGAAAGTCACCAAGTGCCGCCAGACAAAAAGCAACTGCGATTGCGAGACGTGATGCCTTTTTAGTTTTATTAGGTCGACTTGAAGTAGGAATTAAAGTTGCCGACAACGTCACTGATGAAGAAATTTCTGACATGGTCAGATCTGAACAAATAGAAGAAGAAAAAATTGCCGGCAATGTTTACTCTGCCTCCTTCAACATAGTTTTTGCAAAAGATTTTGTTGATCACATTTTAGCAAAAAAGAAATACAAAAAAATCAAAAAAAGTGATGAAGAATCTTTGGAGCAAGATGATCCACAAATTTTGATTCCAGTTACAGTCGAGAGGGGAAGGTTCATTATTTGGGAAGAAAATAACGATTGGAAAACTTCAATCGACAGTTATCTAAAAAGAAAGGCTACGAAAAAGTTTATTATTCCTGAAGGCGACATAGATACCATTTCTATCATCAATAGCGACCGCATCAAAACCATTGGATATCCTGAATTAGAACCCATTCTGACAAAATACAAATCTGATGCTGCGCACATCCTCTTCTTTCAATATGACTCGATTGAAAACAAGGTTAATATCGATGTTTTAAATCTAAGAAAATTACAAAAAAAACAAGTCAGACTTAGTTTTTTAAACATTGACCATCTAAGTCAGGAAGCCTTACTACGCAAGGTTACAGAAAAAACCATCGAGCATCTTCTGGCCAATCAGCGTCTAGAAAATAAAGCCCTCAATTCCAATTTAATACAGATCGGTATTCCCATTTCAAGCTTAAGGGACTGGCTTGATATCAAAGAAAGAATTGAAAGCAGCAATCTAGTAACCCAGATCAATATCGAATCCATCTCAAAAGACTATGTTTTGGTCTCGGTTAATTATCCTAATATGAAGGTAGAAATTGACAGGACGTTCATGACCGTCGGAATTGTTCTTGATAAAACATCTGAGAATATGTACCTCTTAAGAAGATAAAAAGCCGATGAAGACCAGAGACAAAGTAATTTTTATCGCTGTTTGCTTGATTTTGTTTTGCTTCATTTTCTACCTAGTCAAATCAGTCATTACTCCATTCGTAATCTCACTTATCATAGCCTATTTACTAGATCCTCTCGTTGATCGCCTTAGCGAAAAATGTAGACTCTCTCGTCTTGCCGCAACGCTCTTTATCATGGGTTTGTTTATGTCGGTAGTAGCGGTTTTAGCGATAACCTTGCTGCCAATAATTTACTCACAATTGGCTGCCCTGATTGGAAGCGCTCCTAAATACTCCAACATTATCATCCATGAATTTTATCCAAACATTGTTACCCTCCTAAATAAATCCGGTTTTGCGATAAAAGGAACTATGACTGAACTTGTTTCTGGTGATGACTTCGCTTCAAACTTTTTAGATTTATCGAAGAGTATTTTTGACAACGTTCTAACCTCTTCCGCAGCCATAATAAACATTCTGTCTCTAATTTTTATCACGCCGATATTAGTTTTTTATCTGCTGAAAGATTGGGATATTTTGATCGGTAAAATTAGTCTCTACCTACCGCGCAGCATTTCTTCATCAACAAAGAAAATTATGGTAGACATCGACAAAAGCCTCTCCGGCTATGTACGAGGCCAAATTCATGTATGCTTAATATTGGGAACATTCTATTCAATTTTATTAACTTTGATTGGATTGGATTTTGGTTTAACTATCGGATTTGTTACCGGGCTACTTTCTTTTATACCCTATGTTGGTGCGCTTTGCGGCATATCATCTGCAGCCATTGTTGCTTTGTTACAATGGGGTTTTGATCCAAAATATATTGGCTTATTGGGTGCAGTTTTTATTATCGGTCAACTTGTTGAATCAAACCTTCTTACTCCAAAACTCATAGGTTCTAAGGTCGGATTGCATCCGGTTTGGATAATCTTCGGCCTTTTCTTTTTCGGTGCTTTACTTGGTTTTATCGGAATATTGATTGCGGTTCCCTTAACTGCTATTTGCGGAGTCGTAATAAAGCATTTTGCAATGGAATATAAAAAGCGTTTCACGTAGGGGCGCCTCGAAAAATTCTAATTTTTAGAGGTGCCAATAGGGTGTGTTGAACCAGATTTGATACTATGAAATTTGATCAGAAAGCACGGATAATCGATTTTTTAAAACAAAATCCTGTCAATCCAGAAGCAGACCTCAAGCCAGGAATGAAGGTGGGTCAGGATATGTTGATAAGAAATTTTTCCAATATCGAACTGCGCGCAATTGACGATAAACTCAAAGAAGAAATTGAGGATTGTATCGAAAGCATGAGGACGAGTTTGAAGAAGTTGAAATTGTTACAAAATTGGTCTTAGAACCTAGAGCGTGTCTTTAAATTCAAATTGGTTAGAGAAGCTAACTGTCTCGCTTTGTGACCCTTTTCCTCACCTCCCATCAGTTTTAATTCTTTGCCACAAGTGAATTTTAAAATCTCAAAACAGCAATTTGACATTGTGATTGTTGGTTCCGGAGGAGCTGGCCTGATGTCTGCAATCTCAGCAACCAAGTCTGGTGCTAAAAATGTTGCCATCATTAGCAAAGTAATTCCTACCTCAAGTCACACTGTTGCAGCTAAGGGTGGAATTAATGCCGCACTTGGCAATGTTGAAAATGATGATTGGAAATGGCACGCCTATGACACGATCAAAGGCTCTGATTATTTGGCAGATGTTGATGCGGTTGAAATCTTGTGCAAAGAGGCTGAATCTGCCATTATTTTTCTTGAAAAAATGGGAGTGGTTTTCTCCAGATCTATCGATGGAAGTATTGCTCAACGTGCCTATGGGGGCCAAACCACAAATTTCGGTGAAGGTCAATTAGCTCACCGCGCCTGCTATTCAAAAGACAAAACAGGTCATGCAATTCTACACACCCTCTACCAGCAATCGATAAAAAACGGCGTCAAATTCTTTTCAGAATTCTTTGTCATCAACTTGCTAATTGAAGATCAAAACCGCTGCCATGGCTGTTTGGCTATAGATCTTCACTCCGGTGAGTTAGTAATATTTGAAAGCAAAATCACAATTCTTGCAACGGGGGGTTACAGCCAAATTTATCGCAATACCACCTCATCTCTGATTTGCAGCGGAGATGGTTCAGCCCTTGTTTTTGAAGAAGGCTTACCATTGCAGGATATGGAATTTATTCAATTTCACCCAACGGGAATATTCGGGCAAGGCTTTTTAATCACTGAAGCAGCGCGTAGCGAGGGTGGGTATTTGCTCAATTCTTGCGGTGAACGCTTCATGAAGAAATATGCTCCGAAAATGATGGAGCTCGCTTCAAGAGACGTTACGTCTCAAGCAATGGCAAAGGAAATAATTGATGGATTCGGCATAGGAAAAAATAAAGATTTTCTTCATCTCGACTTACGTCACATCAGCGAGGATGTATTGCAAAAAAAACTTCCTGGAGTTGTAGAGCTGGTAAAAAACTTCGTTGGTCTTGATGTTAGAAATGCTTTAATACCAGTTACCCCGTCTGTTCATTATACGATGGGAGGCATTCCAACGAATAATAACTGCGTTGTCACTGATGGTAAAAAAGAAATTACCGGATTGATGGCAATAGGGGAAGCAGCCTGCATTTCCGTGCATGGAGCAAATCGTCTTGGATGTAATTCATTGCTTGATTTGATTGTATTTGGAAAAAGATCAGGCGAAGAAGCCGCTAAATTGGTTCAGCAATATCAATCCCTTCCGGATACTAAAATCGCAAATCAAATCGCTTCAGAAAAAATAGAAAAATTACAGGAAATTTTTGTACTAAAAAACCCAAAGGGAAAAAACCCAGAGGCAAAAAAACCAGAGGCAGAAAAAACTGAGGCAAAAACTTCCATTGCCGATTTGAAGAAAAAATTACAGGAAAATAACGAAAAATATTTGGGAGTTTTTAGGACTGACGAATTGCTAACGCTTGGAATATCGAAGATAAAAGAGCTGCTCCACATCTTCCAAAATCATCACATCTCCAATAAAAATTTAATCTGGAATGAAGAATTAATCGAATACCTGGAATTCAAAAACCTGCTTCTAAATTCTTTAGCCTCAAATTTTGCAGCCCTACAGAGACAGGAAAGTCGTGGCGCGCACTACCGTAATGATTTTTTGAATCGTGATGATGAAAAGTTTTTTTATCACAGCTTAGTATGCCTGACCGATTCTACGATATGCGAAATGAGCTATCAAAAAAAACCGGTGAGGACTTCTTCGGAGATTAAGGAGTTACGACTACCTCACGAGTTGCGCAAATATTAAACCATGAAAAAAAATCAAACCTTTCTGCTTCTGATATTTTTTCTCTTTCAATATCAAATAGCTTGTGCCTCTCCCAATTCAAAAGATTCTACGCTACCATCTTCATCTGAAAATCTAATCAAAAAAATTGATTTTATTGGTTCAAATAAATTAGAAATTTCCGTTTCCATCAAGAGTGATTTTAAAGTTTTTACGTTAGAAAATCCGAATCGCTTAGTGGTTGATGTTAGCAATGCTAATCTTGGAGAACCGAACTACAGCCCAACATTACCAGACTTTGTTAAAACGTTCCGTACCAGCAATAATAAAAATTCTTTACGCCTCGTATTTGAGCTAACAAAAAAGGTCGTGATTGAAAAATCACGATTTGAAAAAGTGTTAAATCAAAGTGCTGGTAAAATCATTTCTGTCTTTGTTGTGAGCGGTTCTAACCCATCTACTCCAGTCAGCAAATCAAACACAATAAGTTCAAGCAGCGAAACAAAAATTCTTGCAAAAATCCAACCTAATATCCCGCCGAAATCCACAGAGATAGCTCAAGATAAACCCGCTAAACAGGTCACAAAAAATATCAGAATACCGGTTGTAATTATCGATGCTGGTCATGGAGGAAAGGACCCGGGAACAATCGGAAATTTTGCCCGTACTAAAGAAAAAAACATTACCCTGTCTTACGCAAAAGAATTTGGGAAACATTTGGCTAACACCAAGCGTTACAAGGTTTATCTCACTCGCGATACTGATAATTTTATTCCGCTACGTGATCGTGTTGCTTTGGCACGCAAAAAAAAGGCAGATCTATTTATTTCTCTGCATGCGAATGCCAGTCCAGATGAGGATGTTGAGGGTTTTTCGATTTACACTTTATCAGAAAATTCATCAGATAAACAAGCGGAATTACTTGCGCAAAAAGAAAATCGCTCCGACATCATCAACGGTATTGATTTTTCTGGAGCTAGTCCAGATATAGTCAAAACGTTGATTGATATGGCGCAACGCGATAGTAAAAATAGCTCCTCGCGTTTTGCCAATGGCACGATTAAGTCAATTCAAAATTCCGAAATCAACATCTTGCAAAATACGCACCGATTCGCTGGATTCATGGTTTTAACCGCTCCCGATATGCCTTCAGTTTTAATCGAGCTTGGCTATCTTTCCAACAAACATGAGGAAAAACTTCTTAATTCCATTGGTTATAAAAGGAAAGTTGCCGAGAGTTTGACTAAGGCGATTGATGGATATTTTAAGAACCTTTGAAAATAAGAATTTTTTGAGGAATTTTTAACAAATAAAAAGGGTAAAACTATGCATAAACAAGGACCAGAACAAGAACTTGGACCTAAGCCACCTACCGCTAGACCACAACTACCACCTTTAGACTTGGGTAAGACGTCACAAGAAACAGCGGAGGAAGGTGGTGACGTACAACCAACAGCCCAAAGGAAAGCTACGAGCTCTCCGAAGGAACCAACAACTCCAGGAAAAGCTCCGGGAACAATTGCTAAAAATCAGAAAGTTAGCTCCGCTTTCGATAGTTTTACTCATCAAGGACAAGAAAAATAATACGTTAACTTTTGTTTGCAGGGCACCTCTCTAAAATTAGAATTTTTCGAGGTGCCTTGTAGCGGATAGAGGTTGTAAATATTCTATTTTGATACCGCCTCATTTCTTGTCACATCTTTAAAAAATCATGCATAAATATCGCACACATAATTGCTCTGAACTAAATAAATCCCACGTTGGAACGCGTGTTAAGCTTTCCGGTTGGGTCCATTCAAAACGTGATCATGGCTCGCTAATTTTCATCGATTTGCGTGATCACTTTGGAATTACACAATTGGTAATCGATCAGCAAAACACCAATCTCAATCTCGACGAAGTTGCGGCAATAAAGCTTGAATCGGTGATTTTGGTTTCTGGAAATGTTTTTGCACGCGCAGCTGAAGTGGTAAATACTAACATTAAAACCGGTGAAATTGAGGTTCGAATTGAAGAGCTCGTAATTGAGTCTCTTGCTGAACAAATCCCCTTCCAGGTTAATTCTGACAACGAAAATTATCCCGAAGAGCTCCGCCTAAAATACCGCTTCCTCGACCTTCGTCGTGACAAAATTCACAAGAACATCGTTCTGCGCAGCCAAGTAATTTCAAGCATGCGCGCTGAAATGACGGCACTCGGATTTTTGGAAATTCAAACGCCAATCTTAACCGCATCTTCACCAGAAGGTGCCCGCGATTATCTTGTTCCCGCTCGTCTTCATCCAGGAAAATTTTATGCTTTGCCGCAAGCGCCACAGCAATTTAAACAACTTTTAATGGTCTCAGGTTTCGATCGATATTTTCAAATCGCGCCATGTTTTCGTGACGAAGATTTGCGGGCAGATCGCTCACCAGAATTTTATCAACTCGACATGGAAATGTCTTTTGCCACACAAGAAGATGTTTTTGGCGTGATTGAGCCAGTGATGAAATCCATCTTTAAAAATCACGGCGTTAAAAAAACTTCCGACGAAAGTTTTCCTCACATTACCTACGAAGACGCGATGCTGAAATATGGCATCGACAAGCCTGATTTACGTAATCCGCTTCTGATTACAGATGTGACTGAAATTTTCCGCGGTTCAGAATTTTCGATTTTTGCAAAACAAATTGAACAAGGTGCGTGCATTCGCGCTATTCCTGCTCCGAAATGTTCAAGTCAGCCAAGATCATTCTTCGACAAAATGATTGAATTCGCCCAAAGCGTTGGTGCCAAAGGATTGGCTTACATTAACTTCGACGAGAATGGTGAGGCTAAAGGTCCAATAGCAAAATTTTTAAGTGCAGAAAAATTGGCCGAGTTGAAGAGATCTGCCAGTTTGAACAATGGTGATGCAGTTTTCTTTTCTTGCGGCAAAGCCTCTGAAGCCGCGAAAATCGCTGGCCAAGTGCGCATTAAACTCGGTCACGATTTAGGTTTGATCGACGAATCTATTTACAAATTTTGCTGGATTGTAGACTTCCCAATGTACGAATTAGACGAAGCGACAGGCAAAATCGAATTCTCCCACAATCCATTCTCAATGCCACAGGGCGGTCTTGAGGCATTGAACAGCCAAGATCCGCTGACAATCAAAGCCTTTCAATACGACATCGTTTGTAATGGAGTAGAGCTTTCCTCCGGCGCAATTCGTAATCACAAACCCGAAATCATGTATCGCGCTTTTGAGCTTGCTGGTTATGGTCGTGAGGTTGTCGAACAAAAATTCGGAGCGATGCTTAACGCCTTCAAATTTGGCGCACCACCACATGGTGGAATTGCTCCCGGCATTGATCGCATCATCATGCTTCTTGCTGATGAACCAAACATACGCGAGATCATTCCGTTTCCAATGAATGGTAAAGCGCAAGATTTGATGATGAATGCGCCGGCAGGCGTGAGCGAGAGGCAGCTGAAGGAGTTAAATGTGGAACTGAGTAAGAAGGCGCGAGAACTTTAATTCTTAAGGGAACCTCTAAAAATTCTGAAAAAAAAGAATAGATCCAAACACGTCAACCGGGTCAAACCCTTTTTCAAGCAACAGGCATGTCATGGATGAGAGACAAATTGCCGGTGCAAATGGGAACGTGTCATCCTGTTTGATTTTTTGCCAGATCGCTCCAATAACAGACCCGAAGAGGCCGCTTAGTATCATGAAGAGAAGTAGGTTACTCATTCCAAGTAACAATCCTGCAATGAAGAAAAACTTAAAATCATCGGTACCTATACCCTTGATTGAGGTAGCAAAATAGAAGAACGCATGAATTGCGAGGCCGAATCCAAGATAACAAAATGCAGGAAATAACGCATGTAGCGGCGCTGCAAATCCTCCCTCTATTATCAATAAAATCGAAACTAAAGCTGTGATGAGATATTGGGTAAAATTTGGTATAAAATATTGCTCTAGATCAAAAATACACATCACGATCATTAACCCGATCATCAAAAAATAGATTAGCATTTTCCAATCAAACACCTGATCTAGGGCGTAATACACGACTAAAAACGCAAGCAAAAATACCACTTCAATTATTGGATAGCGTATGGAGATTTTTGCCTTGCAATTACTACATTTTCCAAGCTGCCATATCCAAGAGAAAATAGGGATCAAATTTTTTACTTTTAATACGATACCACAATTGACGCATTTGGAACGAGAGAATACAATCTTCTTGCTGGTCTTTTGTGAAAGATTTTTTAGATCTTCCTCAGAATCTTTTTTTCTTATACGAAAAGTCACAACGCTGGCAAAGCTACCGAGAGCTAAGGCCAAGAGTGACACAAAGATAATTTGCGTTGCGTAACTGATTGAGTTGAGATATGAAAAATACATTCAGGAGATGTTGAAACGTAATGATTGCGACTAAAGGAACCTCTGAAAAAAATGGTTTTTCAGGGGTTCCTAAAACATAACCAATTTTTTAGAAACCATTTATAGAATGATCAACCAACAGATGAGCTACAAAAAGATTCTTTTACAAATATTTATTTTTGCGGCATTTCTTTGTTTCTCATGTAGTCAAAAACCCGTCTCAATCATTTACGATAAGGGCGCAGTTTATGATAAAAGCAATAAAGCCAACAAGGAAAAATATCACAAATTCGAAATTGCTGAGAACTCTAAAACAGCTGATATTAAGCAACCAGCTGTTTCAGAAAAAAAGGCAACAGATGCTGGCATGATTGAAATTGCTACCGGAGATACTCTGTACGGAATTTCCATAAAATATGATGTCACATTGTATGATTTAATTAAACAGAATGACTTAATTCCGCCTTACAATATCAAGGTTGGGAGTAAGTTAAGCATTCCATCACCAAATTATCATGAGGTAAAATCCGGAGATACGCTTTACGGAATTTCGCGCGTATACAACATGAAGATGGACGATCTGATAACCATAAATGATCTACAGGAGCCTTACACTGTCAAGCTTGGGCAGAGACTTCGCGTTGTTGAGTTAGGTCATGAAAAACCTGCCAAGTCTTTAACCGGCACAAATCAAAACCAAGCTAAAATTGCCGAACCGAAAGTCGAAGAAACCGGTTCAAAATACAGTATCTCTAAGCCAAATGAAGACAATAAAGAAGTAAAAATTGTCACTAAATCAAACGGATTTAGCTGGCCATTGCAAGGCAAAATTATTTCAAACTTCGGTCCAAAAAATGGCGGTCTATATAATGATGGAATCAACATACAGGCTAATGAAGGCGATGAGGTAAGATCGTCTGAAGATGGAGTTATAGCTTATGTTGGTAACGAGTTAAAGGGTTATGGAAATCTTGTTATCGTTAAACATTCCGGCGGATGGATTACGGCTTATGCGCATCTTGGCAAAGCCTCGGTTACACGCGGACAAAAAATTTCCAAAGGAGAGAAGCTAGGAATTGTTGGCTCAACAGGAAACGTAAATTCTCCACAGCTTTATTTTGGTCTTCGCAAAGGTCGTGACGCTGTAAATCCCGAAAATTATATAAAAGTTTAGAGGTTTTCTAAACCCAGATCCGTCATTTCTATAGCATACTTGGGAGGAACCCGAATATACCGAATCTGATAAAAAAAGATCGGTATGTTGAATCAGATTTGGTATAGTCGTGCCCCCCAAAAAATTTTTGGCAAGAATTCTTGACTTGCGGGGTCCCCGCATACCAAACAGAGTTCGGTATCTTCAATCGTGTTTGATATATTCATGTCTTTTTTCAAAATATTTTCCAAATCAAAAATCGAAAATCAGCTAGAATCGCGCTCGGATAATCTTTCTGCAAAGATCGCAAGAATCTTTACGCATAAAAAACTTGATGATTTAGCCATTGACGATCTTGAAGAAATTCTGA
>CAMDJN010000037.1 GCA_945900795.1 Rickettsia typhi
GGGCACAATTTATCTATTCCGTCGATTCAGAATAGGTCCCTTTGTAAAAGAGTTGATCAGAGCAAAAGAAGGCGCAGAAGCCGCCAGTGTAGCCAAGAGTCAATTCCTGTCCAACATGAGTCACGAGCTCAGAACCCCGATGAATGCAATCATTGGCATGAGCCAATCACTTCGCGATTCAGGAACGTTAAAGGACGAAGAGATGGATCAGGTTGTTACAATTTACCGTTCATCCGACGCATTATTATCGATTCTAAATGACATTTTAAACTTCTCCAAAATAGAGGCGCACAAGGTCTACATTGAATCAATCACCTTCAACTTGCGTGATCTTATAGAAAATTCTGCAGAATTAATGGCTCCAGCTGCAAGTAATAAAGGATTAGAAATTGTCATCGATATTGACAGCGCCCTGCCAACCTCATTTATTTCTGATCCGGGGAAAATAAGACAGGTACTAAGTAACTTAGTAAGTAACGCGATCAAATTTACCTTTTATGGTCAAATACTAATCGATGTAAGATTAGAGCAGGTTGATGGTGAATTATTCATCGTCAATTTTGGGGTGATGGATAGTGGAATCGGGATTCCAGAAGAGAAGGTGAATAATCTGTTTGAAGCGTTTACCCAAATCGATACGTCCACTACAAGAAAATATGGTGGCACAGGTCTTGGACTTTCAATATGTCGAGAGTTGGTTAGATTAATGGAAGGTAAAGTAGGCGTTAAAAGTGATTTTGGAAAGGGCTCGAATTTTCACTTTACGGTTCCGATGCGTAAATTTATAAACGAAGAGGTTGACCAGTATGCGACGCAAAAGAAAGAGATTGTTGGACGCAAGGTAATTGCAATCGAAAATAATAGGGTCTCTCAAAGAATTCTCGAAAAGTATTTTGATGAATTACAGCTTAAGTATGAGGTAAAAAGATTTTTCGACGAAAAAAATAACATACAAAAAATCTCACAAGATGTTATCAAAACTTTGGAAGAGCATGACAAGATCGATATAATAATTTTAAGCCACAATCTTTTCAGCGGCATCGACGCTATGATGATTGTTGATATGATTAAGGCTAGTGAGAAGCTGCGCAATGTGTCGCTGATTTTGATGATTCCAATTTCGGAAAAACTAAAAATTCCTCAAGATAGGCTAAAACTTTTTGATCGCGTTGTTTACAAGCCAATCAAAAAAATGCGCCTCCTGCTGTCACTATTTTTTGTGTTTAAAGTTTCTTACTATGAGGAAGACGGATTTTTTGTAAATAAGGGCGTAGTAGTAAACGAGCCTCTTGATATGAGGGGGATGCAGGTTTTACTGTGTGAAGATAATGAGGTAAATATGAAGGTTGCGACCATGCTACTCAAGCGTTTTGGCTTCAGTCTTGATTTTGCAGAAAACGGTCAGGAAGCGTTGAATAAATTCTTTCACGTTAAGTATGATGCAATTCTAATGGACTGCATGATGCCTGTAATGGACGGTCTGGAAGCAACGCACAAAATTAGAGAGGCTGAAAAAGAAAAGGGTGAAGAGCATCCAGTTTTAATTTTTGCACTAACCGCGAATGCTAGCGAAGAAGACCGTAAAAAATGTCTAGATAGCGGTATGAATGATTTCATCACTAAGCCGCTCAAGAAAGAAATGATTTTAGAGCTTTTTAGTCGTTGGTTTCAGAAGTCGATGAGGTAGATTTAGAGCGGCCCTTAGAACCTGTCTAGCATCTTTTTAAGCCACATATTCCGTCCTGTGTTTGCTTATTTTTTAACAAAATTACTTGACGTATTTCCAGATACGTGTCGTAATTTTGTCAAAAAAGCGCTAAAAACATACCAAAATCTGTGGCTTAAAAAGATGCTAGACAGGCTCTTACTTCCTAATCTCTGGCGGCACATATTTTTCGTCATGCTTGATCAGCAATTCTCGTGAAAAAAATTCATTCTTTTCAAAATCAAATAAACCTTTCGCAACCACCCCCTGCTTATCCCGAAATAAATCAGGCACTATTCCAACGTGACGAATTTTAATTTTCTTTTTTAGATCAGTGATCACGAATTCCGTGGTTAAGGCATCGATTTTTTTCACACTGTTTTCAACAACCAGGCCACCAACTCTAATCTGATGATTGCGAATTTTTCTCAGATTCTTGGTCAAAAATAACTCATCTGGTGAGTAAAAAAAAACCATGTTGTCACGAAAGTTCGATATGACAAACAGTAAGGATGAAAGCGAAATCAAGACTATGCTACAAACAAAAATTATTCGCTTTTTTTTATGCGAGTTTTTGAGTAATGACATTTTTTACTTTTGATTTGAGAGAATAAAATTTCAGGATTGTAACTAGTAGCAAAGTGCTCAGGATTAGATCTGTAGAGATGTAAGCCGCAAAAACATAAGACGAATAATCGACCGGGTTTTCCATGATATTTTGAAATTGAGCTGTTGTAATCAGAAGTTTTTTAGGATGTCTCTAAAAAGGTTTTTTGAGATACTGATGCGTAAGAACCTGTTCAAAATCTTTCAATAATGACGATCTAAATCACTCTCCCCTTTTTTTAGAGGGGTTTTCCCCTAATGGTTTAATGGATGCTTAGCCCGAGTACTGGGAAGGATTTTAAACAGGGTTCTAAAAACGTAGAGAAGCTGGAGGAGTTGGTGCACTCGGAGGGATTTGAACCCCCCAACCTCCTGATCCGTAGAACGATTTTTGTAAAAGTCTACAACGAGCCAGAAATCGTGACAACAATGAAATCAAGGTCCCGTAGGACTTTTCTTGTTGGTGGTTATTTTGGTTTTTTGCCATTTCTTGTAGAAAAATGCCCCAAGAGTGCCCCACAGAAACATTATCAAATTTAAATTCTTTACTTCCCAGCTTGTTTGGAAGCTGCGGCTACAAGAGTTGTTGCAACGGGTTGCGCTACAGTTGCAGCGGTTGATAGTTGCTCTGCACGAACTGCATCGGAAAGCTTTAAGCATTCTTCCATTGCGGTAACTAGGTTTCCTTTATAAACCGCAAATCCCCCTTCCAAGCCAGGATACTTTTCTGTAAGTTGTGATTGCCTGTATCCAAGAAAAGAGCCATCTATCCCAAACGCTCTAGCGGCTTTCAAATCCCGCTCCAGACCTTCACCTAAAAAATAAGAATTTACCCCGCCTTTGTTGTTAGCTCTCTTCTCAATTGTAGCCATTGGAGGATTTTAGTCATTGTTGGTTTAGGATAATCCCTAAACTACAAATGAGGAAAAATAAATGACAACGACTAACAACAATTGATGATAAATCAGAAGTAAAATTCATTTTAAACCTTGATAGCACAGCAGTAGTAGTGTGGAATCTTTTTCTGTGGGACACTTAAGGGGCAATTTTACAAAAAATCTTTTCTAATAGCGGGAGCAATGCAGCGATTTAGAAGTTTTTTATGAGAGTAGGAATGGAGAGAAAAAAGACAGAGTGGAATTTTTGTTGGACTTTGCTGCGGTTATTTATCTTTTAGTGTCCCGCCAGTGTCCCATTTGGGATTTTCTGAGAAGGTGTAATTGAGATGAAGCTTAGAGAGAGGTGGTGCACTCGAGAGGATTTGAACCTCTAACCTCCTGATCCGTAGTCAGGTGCTCTATCCAATTGAGCTACGAGTGCAAATTTGTGCTTTATTTTTTTATTTCAGTCTCCTTGGCCCAAAAAGGCAATCTCGGAGACCGGTTAAACAAGTTATGAGGAGAGATGAAAAGATCGTAAATAGGCTCTAAGAATTGTCCTTTTTGGTATATTTTATCGGTTGAACAAATTTGCTTGTGAGCATGTGTGTCTAATGCGGTTGCTCTAGCAAACTTGTCCGCTTAAAAATCCCTCGAAAAATACTGATTTTTAAAAGAGACTATTAAGCAGTTTCGGATTTACGTTTTTTCTCTGATGTTTTTTCTGTAACTTCTGATTTTTCCTCAGACTTAGAGGAAGATTTTTTGTTAGATTTCGCAATCCCCAATTTTTCACGAATGAGTCTTTCTAACTCTTCCGCAACTTTCGGATTTTCCTTAAGATAAGTTTTGGTGTTTTCCTTTCCTTGTCCCACTTTACTTCCTTTGTAAGCGTACCATGATCCAGATTTTTCAAGAACTTCATGTTTAACTGCAAGGTCTATTACTTCACCGATGCGTGAGATTCCTTCGCCGTAAATGATTTCAAAATCTGCGGTTTTAAATGGTGGAGCGACTTTATTTTTTACTACCTTAACTCTGGTTTCATTGCCCAAAACTTCTTCTTGATCTTTGATGGCAGTGCCTCTGCGAATGTCGAGTCTGATTGAGGCGTAAAATTTCAATGAATTTCCACCCGTTGTAGTTTCGGGAGAGCCAAACATCACGCCAATTTTCATTCTGATTTGGTTGATGAAGATGATGGTGGAGTTGCTCTTGGAAACAGATCCTGTTAGCTTTCTCAAAGCCTTACTCATCAAACGCGCTTGTAATCCCATTTGGTTGTCAGCCATTCCGCCTTCTAATTCAACTTGCGGAACAAGTGCTGCAACTGAATCGATCACGATTAAATCAACTGCACCAGAGCGCACTAGGGTGTCGGTAATTTCTAGGGCTGCTTCGCCGTTATCAGGTTGAGAGATGATGATGTCGTCTAGATTGATGCCAAGATTTTTAGCGTAAGCCGGATCGAAGGCATGCTCAGCATCAATGAAGGCACAAGATAGACCAGCTTTTTGTGCTTCGGCAATTGCGTGAAGTGTGAGAGTTGTTTTTCCAGAAGATTCTGGTCCGTAAATTTCAATTATTCTGCCGCGAGGATATCCACCAACGCCAAGTGCTATGTCAAGTGTAAGTGATCCGCTCGGAATAACTTCGACATCAACAACTGGCTTCTGACCAAATTTCATGGCGGATCCTTTGCCGAATTGTTTGTCGATTTGTGACAATGCTGCTTCGAGAGCTTTTTTACGATCGTTCATAATTTTGATTTTTTAGGTTTTGAATGTGGTGAAAAAATTTATGCAAAAAGTTTGATTAGGGTAAATAAAATTCCGGTTTGAGCGATCATTAGGCCTGCAACCCACTGGATTAGACTTGATCTGACTTGTTCGATTTTAACTTCTAAATCTGCTCTGACCTTTTCAAGCTCTACTCTGACCTTTTCGATTTTTAACTCTAACTCTTTTTTTGCTATCTCGACATCCCCTTTGGTTGAAAGAGTGGTTAAATCCTTAACTCGTTCTTCTTCATGAAGTTTGATTTTTTGTTCAAGAATCTGAATCACTTTCTCATCCCCAACCTTACTTGCTGAAGCGTTTTGTTCGATAAGGTCTGCTATTACTTCAGCTTGAGATTCAGAAAAATTTACCTGTTTGAGCAGGTGAGAAATTTGCAATGCTCTGGATTTGAATTCAGTAATAACTTGTTCCATTGGGTTGGTTGTGAGTGTTGTCATGTGTGGTGTGTTTGTGTTAGTGGGTTTAAAGAAGCTTGGTTATTTTACTTCTTCAGCAATTTCAACATTTCTTCCCCAAGAGTTGCTGGGCTTTCGGAAACAATGATTCCTGCCGATCTCATGGCCTCGATTTTATCTTCAGCACCACCTTTGCCACCAGAAACAATCGCGCCGGCGTGACCCATTCTGCGTCCTGGAGGAGCGGTTCTGCCAGCGATGAAACCAACGCATGGTTTTGAACGACCTTTTTTAGCTTCATACTTCAAGAATTCTGCCGCGTCTTCCTCATCACTTCCACCAATTTCTCCAATCATGATCATGGCTTGAGTTTCTGGATCGCTCAAAAACATATCTAAGCAATCGATAAAATTTGTGCCGTTCACCGGATCTCCACCAATACCAATACAAGTGGTTTGACCAAGTCCAGCTTTGGTTGTTTGATGAACTGCTTCGTAGGTTAAGGTGCCGGAGCGAGAAACGATTCCGACAATTCCTCTTTGGTGAATATGGCCAGGCATGATGCCGATTTTACATTCTCCAGGAGTAATTACACCTGGGCAGTTAGGTCCGATTAGTCGTGAATTTGAGCCGCTTAAAGCCTTTTTAACTTTAACCATGTCAAGAACAGGAATGCCTTCAGTGATGCAAACGATGAGTTCAATTTCAGCCTCAATTGCTTCAAGAATAGCGTCGGCAGCGAATGGAGGGGGAACATAAATTACTGATGCATTGCAATCGGTTTTTTTACGAGCGTCAAAAACAGTGTCGAAGATTGGAAGATTTAAATGAACTCCACCCCCTTTTCCTGGAGTGACTCCTCCAACCATTTTTGTTCCGTAAGCAATTGCTTGTTCGGAGTGAAAAGTGCCTTGAGATCCTGTGAATCCTTGGCAGATGACTTTAGTGTTTTTATTTATGAGGACGGACATGGATTAGGTTTTTGTGTTAATTAATAAGAATTAGTACGGTCATTTGGTTTACCCTGTTTGGTAACTACAAGCTCTCCAGCATGATTTCTACCCATTTCATCGCCATTAGGGCAGACAACTCCCGTAATTCTCATCATGCTAGCACTTGGTAAAACCGCATTACCTTGAGAGGCCTTGATCAGATTGGACCTAAGATGCTCTGGTAATTTTGCAGCGATTAGTGCTGCACCGTCCAATCCTACTTCAGCAAGATGTGCGTTTGTTAGATCGCGAAGAGATGGTCCTTTATTGTCCGAATTAGTTGTTTTAGACATAATTTAAAATTTTTTACGGTTACATTTGTGTTTCATACTCATTCACCGCCTTAACGATTTTCTCAGCAGCATCACCAAGATCGTTAGCGGCAATGATTGCAAGTCCAGATTCAGCGAGGATTTTTTTACCGAGATCAACATTTGTTCCTTCAAGTCTGACAACCAAAGGAACGCTAAGATGAACTTCTTTCGCAGCTTCGAGAATGCCATTGGCAATGATGTCGCAGCGCATGATTCCGCCAAAAATATTAACTAAAATTCCTTTTACGTTTGAATCAGAGAGGATGATTTTGAAAGCTGCTGTAACCTTCTCACGAGTTGCTCCGCCGCCAACATCAAGGAAGTTTGCAGGGGAGGATCCGTAAAGTTTGATGATGTCCATTGTAGCCATGGCAAGTCCTGCACCATTGACCATACAGCCAATTTTTCCATCCATCTTCACGTAGTTTAAATCATGATTTGAAGCTTCGATTTCAAGAGCTTCTTCTTCGTCTAAATCGCGAAGTTCTTTGATGTCATCATGTCTGTGCAATGCGTTGTCATCGAAATTAATTTTTGCATCAAGCACAATAATGTCACCTTCAGCTGTTTCAACTAGTGGGTTGATCTCAATCTGAGATGTGTCAGTTTCAACGAAAGCTTTGTAAAGAGTGAAGATGAGATTGTTGAATTTTTTAAGAGTTTCGCCTTTGAATCCTAAAGCAAAACCAAGCTTACGAGCGTGGCAGGCCTGTATTCCAGAAGCTGGATCAATTTTTACGGAAATAATTTTTTCCGGATGTTTTTCGGCGACTTCTTCAATTTCAACTCCACCTTCAGTTGATGCCATGAAGACGATTGCTTTGCTTTTGCGATCGACAACTACAGAGAGGTAATATTCTTTTTTGATGCTTGATCCAGCTTCGATATAAAGTCTTTTGACGATTTTTCCTTCTGGACCAGTTTGATTGGTAATTAATTTCATACCAAGCATTTGCACTGCCTTTTCTTTTACTTCTTCAGTTGACTTTACAACTTTCACACCCCCAGCTTTACCACGTCCTCCAGCATGAATCTGAGCTTTAACTACAAAAACTTTGTAACCCGATGCTTCCAATGCTTTAGCGCCTTCAATAGCTTCGTGAACCGTAAAAGCGGGGTGGCCCTCTGGAACAGGAACGCCGTATTTTTTTAATAAACCTTTAGCTTGGTATTCGTGAATATTCATCGTAGGAGTTTCTAGATTTTTATGAATTGTGGAAAGTGCGGGATATACCCAACCAACTTCAAGAAGTTGATCGGGTATATTTTTTATTTTTACGCGACACGAGTCGCGCCCCGTCTTACGGGGTCCCCATATACCAAACAGAGTTCGGCATCTTCAATCGTGTTTGGTATATACCAAAGTCTTTTGGACTCCGAACTAATATTTGTATTTGCTTACGCGACACGGGTGTTGCATCCCACCTTGTGGGGAGCGCCCTATGCCAAACAGTGCCCAGTACCTTCATTCGTGCTCAGTATAACGAGTGTTTCTGGAAGCTAAATTTTGATTTTAACTTGGCAAGCAGCTAATGAAGCAGGCTCAAAACATCCTAATCACTAGACCAAAAGATCAGTCGCAAGAATTAGTTAAGTTTTTTCGGAATCATAATTTTTGCACGTTCGTTGAACCGATGTATTCAGTGGAAAAAATTGATGTCAGTAGGCGCTTTTCTTTTGCTGAAAGTTCTAAATTTTCTGCCGTGATTATTACCAGCTCCAATGCTTGTGATGCTGTGATTCAGGCTCAATTTCCGAAAGATATAAAAATTTTTGTGGTTGGAAAAATGACCGCAAAGCGTCTAGCAAAACATGGCTTCACGAATCTTTTAATTCCCTCTGAAGAATCGGCTATTTCACTAAAAAATCTTATCTTAGAAACTAACATGAATCAAACAAAAAGGATTGCTCATTTTCATGGGACAGTAATGAGTTTGGATTTTCAGAAAGAGTTAAAAGAATTTGGATTTGAGGTTGAAAAAATTCTTTCTTATCAAACTTACGAAGTGAAGGATTTTTCACAAAATTTTTTGGAATTTTCTCACACGAACCTATTCGACTATGTTTTGTTTTTTTCAAAAAATTCTGCAGAAATTTTCTTCAAAATGGCAGAAAAAAACAATCTACTTGAATATTTCAGGAAGGCGCAACTATTGTGCCTGAGTGAGAACATTTGTGAAGACATTTTCAAGAAATTTTCACATATTTTTCAAGATTTACCTAGCAAAAAATCTGGCAAAAAATCTGACAAGAAATATTGCACGATTCCCAAAACTTTTGGGACATTTCCCGTTCTTCAGAAATTTTACAATCAGTAGTAAAGATGGAATATAATAAAGACAAAAAAACTAAAAGAAGTCACAGAGTGAGACAATCACTTCTAATAAAATTTCTACTTGTTTTATCCTTAATATTTTTTGGATATATCGGCCTTAAATACTGGAATAGCAAGGCTTTACAAAGATCAAAAGCCGCGGCTGAGATTAAAAAATTTGATAATATCGATAGTGAAATTTTTAATCTTTCTGGTGAAAACTTAGAGCAAGAATCCGATGAATCAGATGAGAAATTTCCCGTTACTAATGCTGACGAGATAAGAGAGAGAGGGCCAGATTTTGTTTACCGTATGCTGTTAAAAAATCAGGATCATATCAGCAATTTACAGGTACAAATTCAGGCTTTACGAGACGATCTTATAAAATATAAAAATCAGGAAAAAATTGGCAGAATGATTTTTACTTATGTTGATTTGAGACAGCAAATACTTGCCTCAAAACCATATGAAGAATCTTTAAAAAACCTTGAGATCCTTACCTCTTCAGATAGTGTTTTAAGCAAGAAGTTATCCAGATTAAGAATCGTTCTTCCAAAACTTCTGAGCGAAGAATCTTTAGACAAGGCTTTTGCTAGCATTATTCCGGACATTATAGTTACTAAAAATCACAAGCCAGATTCTGGTATTCTTTCAAAAATACGTCGCAATATTTCAAAATTGGTTGTGATTAGAAGGATAGACGAAAATGGCGGGGATCCGGTTGATGCAATTGTGGCAAAGATTGAAAGATTATTGCGCGATAAACAGTACAAAGATGCTCTTGCAACATGCTTAACACTAGGGGAAGAATATCACGAAATTACCAAAGGATTTTTAGAAAATCTAAATGTGGCAATCGAAGTTTCTGACATCGATCACGAGATTTTTAATTACCTAAAAAGTTTGAGCTAATGTTTTTAACTTTATGGCTCTTATTCGTCGCTTTTATCATAGCGACCCCGCTAGTTTGGGTGCTAGATAATAATGGGTTGGTATTGGTCAATTGGCTTGGATATAGGATTGAAACTGATATCCCCACCTCCATTCTTGTGGCGATTTTATTTACGGCCATCACGTTTTCAATTTCATATCTTGTCGCCAAAATCCTGTCGATCAAATTTCCTAATTTCTTAAAAACTTTTTTTCAAAAGAGACATTTTAAAAATCTTGAAAGCGTAATTCATAGGCATCATCAGGCATTTAACCTGATGACCCAGATGCTTCTGGCTCTTGAAGTAGAAGATAAAAAATCTAGTAAAGATCTTCACAAAAAACTTTCTTATCTGATAAAGAATCGTGATATTAATAATTTTTTTTCAGGAAAAGTTTTTTTAGAAAATGGTCAGTTTGAGAAGGCGGCAGAGGCGTTTGAGAAATTTGGAGAGAGTAAAAATGCAAAAATTCTTGCACTGAAATCTAGATTTCAAGCCGCACTAAATGAGGAAAATGACATTACGGCTATTGCCTATGCCAAGCAAGTTTTATCAATTAGTAAAAAGGATTTGGGGGTCGCAACTTCATTGTTAAATCTTTACAAAAAAAGAGGAGATCAAGAAGAGGCGAATCGTCTTATTTCATCATTTCAGGAATTGTTATAGGCAAGATTTTGTGATGAGGAAAATAATATTACTTTTGCTTCTTGCCACAACTCTCTGCTCATGTTATTACAGAAGAGAAAGTCCCGTCATTTACCTCAGCAATGCCAGCACTGATCCAATTTCTAACGTTCGTTTAAATTGGGTCAAAAAACACACCATGTCACTACCATTGCTACTTCCCGGCAATACACGAAGCCAGTCTTTTTATATCAGTAGCAGTTCAGATTTTCTTGGTAATGTCTTACTTTCTTGGCATAACAAGGATGGTAGAAAAATCTCCAAAGAATTCTCGTTCAAGAAAAGCAATTTACTCCCCAATGTTTGGGATAGAGAAACTTACAGCTACGTTCAAATTTATATAAATCAAAATGGTTTTGAGATTGTAACTAGCGATTCTGTTGATCCTTCTATTATAACCAGAAATCCTGTTGATCCTGCGAGTAGGCTGAAATTCATGGACGAAATGCTGTATAATTACCATCAGCAATATTTGCAAAAAATGCGGAGCCAAAAAGACCAAGGTCAAGATCAGTTGATAAAGATTGATTCAGTTAATAATCCAATCTTTCCGACTACTAATTTATTGGTTCAATAGAGTGCCAAAAGCGTTCCTCGTAATAATTTTATTTCTATTATTTTCCTGCTCTACAAAGAGAGAAAGTCCTGTAATTTACTTTAGTAATGCAAGTACAGAAATCATAAAAAATATTCATTGCGAATGGGGGGAAAATCAAGCTCTAACCTTGCAAAACCTAATCCCAGGTGAAAGTAGAAGCCAATCTTTTTATATCGAAGATGATAAAGAATTTTTTGGTTTGGTGCGTGTTTTTTGGCAAAGTATAAGTGACAAAACTTTGGAACGTGAGTTTTACTTTAGAGATGTAAATCTTCCCAGCATCTCCAATTCGGAAACTTACAACTATGTTCAAATTTATTTTGACCAAGATGGAATCGAAGTTGTCAGCAGTGATGTAGCGGATCTGAGCAATAAGAATCAGAGGATGGATACGATGATGGTGCAATATCGTGCGGAATATCTCAAAAATAATCCTGATGATTTAGTTTCTCTTATCAGGATCGATCCGAGAAAAGACCGCAGTGTGCCTTACTGGTTAATTAACTCGCAGTAGCTTATACCCCACAATCTTCTACTTAATCTGTCATCATTAGCTGCCGCAGTCATAGAGAGCTACTTGATTTAGCGTTAAAAATTTCATCAAGTGCTGCTGTATGTTTTTTAGTAAGTAGTTTGTTGAAAAGTGCACACTGCGTTTTTATAACTAAAACCTACTTATTCTTAACGAACAAATTCTTAATGAACAAATTTGAATCGCAGTCAAATGGTCAGTTAAATGACCAATCAAATGACCAATCAAATCAAGACGAGCTTGCAAAACAGAGTTCACAAGAAAGCGAGCCATTGCCGGTTAAAGATTTGTTGATGCAAAAACTGATTCACAAAATCCTCATGAGACGATTGCTGCTCTACCAAAAAAATCACAAAACAAATCTATCTTAGCTATCTTTAGGGGTCGCCTCAGACTCACGTTATTAATTTCTACTCTACTCCCGCTACTACTTCTTAACATTGGTATTTTTACGGAAAATCCGTTACTGACAGACCTGTTGCGTCGAATTTCTATATCGCCATTTACCCAATACGACTCAAATTATACCGGACAAATGGCAATGTCAGGCGAAGAAACAGCGCGTATTACTACCCTTATTGGAACTACTCGCAGATCTCTCGTTGAGGCATCGGAATCTAATAGAATATACGAAGTAAAAGAAATCATATCTAGACTGCCATCTTTGGGCTTAAATATTCAAGATTTGCATAAAACCAACGGAGCTGCGATTGAAACTCCAGCCTGCGTAGCTATAAAGAATGGTAATGTTGAGATTTTAACAGAGTTTAAAAAATCTGGTCTAAATATTGTGAGTCTCGAAGAGATAGGCTGTGATGCTGTGGCAGAAGCTATTGTTAGCAAGAAACTAGATATAATTGTAGCTATTCTTGATGGCTATTATCCAGATAAAATTTTCTCAGATTCAGCTTTAAATTTGAATATACGTGAAGCTTTAGATGTTATGAATTTGGCTATAAAAAAGGGCGATAGAAATTTAGCCAAGACCTTCAGAGCGAAATTTGTAAAAAACGAGTTGACGGATGAAGAGTCAAAAACCTTATTGAATATCTTGTTACAGGATATGGATGCAGATGTAGAACTCATATTAACTGAATTTCCTGAACAAAAACAACTTCTAGAACGATATATTCTTGATGAATATGATAAAGATAAGTTTTTCATAATTCCCCCCTTAAAAACATCTGATGCATCAAAATTAAAATTTATTTTTGATAATGTTCCAGAAGCCAAAAAAATGATACCAGGTTTGGCTCTCGCTTTTGCTTCAGGCGGAAGCGCAGAAGAAATGGGTATTCTGCTGGAATATGTAGAAGATATCAGATATTTAAATCGATCAGATAAGTGCGGAAGGAATGCTGGGTTCATTGCACAATCTTATGGTAACGAAAACAAAGACGTCGTTAATTTCTTAATTAAGTCTGGACTAAATCCGAAAGAGTTACTTGGAAATTTTGATGAAAAGTCAGATCCAGCAATAATCGCAGCAAAGAGAAATGATTGGGAAGCGATAAGAAACCTAAAGGCATCGGGCAAATCAGCGGATGAATTAAATGCTGAAAGTGGTAAAAAACTAAATGGCTGCCCTACAACTGCTGAGATAGCTGTTATGTTAGGAAATTTTAAAATAATAACAGAGCTTTATAAAGCCGGAGTTAATAACGAGAGGCTCATGGAGTACGTCATGGGTGAGGGATTGGTTTATCCCGGTGAAAATAACAATGTTTCTTTTGCAAGATTAATGATTGGTATTGGGCTTTCAAAGAAAGAGGTAGCAGATTATTTAGTAAGCCTTGAAAGAGGACCGCTTTGCGCATTTCGGGAGGGTGATCCATCAAAGCAACTGAAGAGTGATGTTAAATTTCTTGGTATCAAAATCAGTGATGAGGATATTAATAATATGTCCTGTGGTGAGGGTAGTGATGATGGTGGTGAGGATGGGGATGGTGACTGCTAAGAATTATATACCGAATCTGATTGGATACCTAAAGCTTATTTTTTAGAGGGAGCGTCCACCACTCCATATCAAATCCCCTTTTAGACTAAATCCAATTGTCTTTACACGTCGCAAATCTAACTTTCCAAAAAGTTTGATCTAACAATTTTTGTCAGTCTGGAAAGTAATTCTTTGTTGGAATTTCTTGGTTTTTTTTGAGCTTTTTAGTTCACACTGAAGAACCCACTTTTTCCACTAACAATTTTAAGTCGATAAATTTTTGGTAAGAATACCTCCAACAGGTAGGATAAAATTTCGATCAATGAATTCCTGAATCTTTTCAGCTTCAGTAACTTGCGGAGATGGTTTAGAATCAGCCTTAGATTGTGTTCATCTCCGGTCAGGAGTGTGTTGATCTGATCGCCAATAATCCCCTTCAGACTGCAGAGTCCAAGTTTCCCTTCTTACTTCATGTGCCCGATCATTGGCTCAATGGCCTATCTTCATTTGAAAGAAGTGGCAAACCTTCTTTTCCCAAGATTCTAGACTTTTATGGCTTTTTAAGCTCAAGGCCAGTAAAAAATAACCATCCACAAAAATATTTTCTCTAACCTCGTTGAGGTAGGCTTCAATCAAATCAAAATTCAAAATTATGTTTTGCAGAAAAAAGAAAGAAAAATTCAGACAAAATAATTTTTTAGTTGTTGATGATTTTAATGATGTTGGGGCCGTTGCAAATCTAACTTTTTCATAAATTTAAGATCAAAAGTTTTTGCGAGTCAGAAAAGCAAAAGTTTTTGTTGGAATTTCTTGGTTTTTTGAGCTTTTGAGGGCTCATTTTTTGGTTAGTTTTGGTATTTTGGTG
>CAMDJN010000038.1 GCA_945900795.1 Rickettsia typhi
TTGCTAAAAACTTGCTGATTTATGAAAGTCAGAAGTGCCATTAGGGCTAGTAAACAGTAGCTTTAGCTACTTTTAATAACAAGGAAAATAATCAAAAAAACTAAAGAAATTTATGAAGAAATTGTTTGGGGATTTGCAACAGCCCCACAAATTATAATCGAATTTGACGACCCGTCTGACACCAATTACCGCTTTCCTTTCCATGGCTGTTCACTAAAAGTTTACTTTGAAAACTACGACCTCTGCGACGCAGCCAAGCTAATCAAATTCAACATTGCAGCAATTTTATCAGAGAGCGGGATTTTTGAAGGCATGAATTTTGAAATTCCGAAGAGTCATGAAGAAGTGGTTGTACCCTGAGAAAACTAGAGTCTGTATTCAACCCAGCTCTAGACAGGGAGCGTCTAAATTATTGCATGCAGAAGATTTTTAGCGTTGTAATCGCTTGCGGAATCGCTTGTTTATTAACCCCACCGCCCATCGCTAATTCTTTTTTTCCGCCACCACCTTTGCCACCAATGGTTTCGATTACTGGAACGATTAGTTTGGAGGAATCGAGGTCGCTATCTTTTACGAGGTCATTGCTTAGCGCGACGATGACCGAAAGCTTTCCATCCTTCGTCGCAAAGAATGCGAAGATGTGGCGCTGCTCAAACTCTTTGCGTGCTTTGATGTCAATGACGATTTCGCGGAGCTCTTTAGCATCTATGTCATCGAAGGTGTGCGTAAGCAATCTCACTTCTCCTTCGTCATGTTCTTCGTTACTGGTCTTGATCCTAAGTAAATCAATCTTTTCCGCCTTCAAATCACCCAGATTTCCGAAGATGATTTGTTTCTTCAGCCTCTCAATCTCCTTATCCTTTTTCTTCAATTCTTGCTGCAAGTCTTCACCAATTTTAGCGACTTGTTTTAGAACTTCTTGAAGCGATTCACCTTCAGATTTGCTGGTTATCTCGCCCGTTACTTCTGACGTAAAATAAGCAGTGTCGTCGAAGCCTTTTTTTGGGGAGAGGAATTCGTTCTCGCTAAATTTTACCTCGTTGAATTGCTGTTTGATCTTTAACGAATCGAGTAATGCTTGAAGTTTCTTCTCTTCGACTTTCATGTGCTGTAAAGCGTAGAAGCCGCTTTTAGACGTGATGCGCCTGATTCCAGCGGCGATGCCATTTTCGGAAATGATTTTGAAGATACCAATATTGCCGGTTTGTTTGACGTGGGTTCCGCCGCATAATTCAACGGATGGATCCATTCTAACGACACGAACATCAGATTCATATTTTTCTCCGAACAAGGCTTCAGCGCCGGTTTCACGGGCTTTTTCGAGAGACATCAAATCGGTTTTTACTTCGGAATTTTTACGGATGTAGAAGTTGACTAGGTCTTCAACTTTTTCTATTTCTTCTGAGCTCATTGCGCGGTTGAAGTTGAAGTCGAAGGTGAGTTGATTGGCATCAACATTTGAACCTTTTTGCGAGATGGAATTACCTAGAATTTCTTTAAGAGCTTTGTGCAATAAATGTGTCGATGAGTGGTTTTGAGCGCGAAATTGGCGGTTGCGACTGTTGACGATGGCAATTACTTCATCACCAATTTTGAACTCACCTTTTAGATCAGAAACAAAATGAGCGAAGAGATTTCCGGCAAGTTTTTTGGTTTCAAAAATGTCGATGAAGTTAGAAAGCTTGGAGTAATCAATCGGCTGGAAATCTTGAATTTCACTAGCTAGAACGATATTGCCATCGTCGCCTTTTTGTCCGCCGGAAGTGGCGTAAAATGGGGTTTGGTCGAGAAGAATAAAACATCCTTCAGAGTAAGTGGCAATACTTGGTGAAAGATTTTTTCCTTCGACAATCGCAAGAATTTTAGCCTTGCTCCGCGTGTCTTCATACCCAACAAATTTCGTCTCACCCAACTTTTCCTTCAGTTCAAAAAAGAACGAATCTCCTTTTTCTTCTCCACTACCAACCCAGTTTTTTCTAGCGCGCTCACGCTGCAATTCCATTTCACGATTAAACCCTTTAACATCAACTTCGATGTTTTTTTCTTTGAGGATGTCCTGCGTTAAATCGAGAGGAAAACCGTAGGTGTCGTAGAGTTTGAAGGCAATTGCGCCGGATAGAGCTTCAATGAGTGGAGGCTCTACAATTCCGGCCATTATTTTTTCCATAAGCGTGCCCTGCTTTTTTGCATGGATGTATTTTTCTTCTAGGTCATTCTCAATTTCTTTAAAAATAATCTCTTTTTCCTTCCACCTCTCTTCCTGATATTTTTCTTCCCCCTGCTCAATGCGCAGAATTTCTTCCTCCAAAATTTTCAAACCATTAGCCAAAGTCTCACGAAACTTCTCTTCCTCATTCTTCAAAGTTTCTACAATTACCGCACGAGCCCTTGAAAGCTCTGGATAAACACTACCCATCTCTTTGATCAAGGCATCAACCAATTTGTACATCGCCGCTTCCTTTGCACCCAATTTATGCAGCTGACGCATGCCTCTGCGCATTATGCGGCGAAGAACATAACCGCGGCCTTCATTGCTTGGAGAAACTCCATCTGCAATTAAGAAGCACGATGAGCGTAGATGATCGGCGATTATTTTTAATTCAGGCTGTACTGTCATGTTTGTAAAAAGGCGGGATTATTTTTTGAATAAATTGGAGTAAGCGCCGATTATGCGCGATTGCCAGACATCGGTCTTTTTAATTTATCGAACGACACAAATTCAATCACTAAAGCGTAAATTATTAGCAAAAATCCTATGAGATTGAAAAAGCTAAATTGAAAATTTTCGAGAAGTGATGAAGTGATTAGTGCTAGAGTTGGATAAACTAAAGCAGTGTAATTAGCTTTTGCAGCACCGATTTTGTGAATGAGATAAAACAGGCAGATGAAGGCTATTACTGATGCGATGATAATCAAATAGGCGAGAGAAAAAAGGTATTCTGGCGAGAAATCTAGAACAAACTTATTACCGCGGACCAAATTTATTGTAAGCAAAATAAGGCTTCCGAAGGCGCAACCGTAGGAAATTGAAGTATAAAGCGGTGTGTGATTTATTTTTTTATTTTTTACAACCATCGCGTTTCCAATAGAATAGAATAGAACCATCAACAGCACTATTCCTACGCCAGTTAAGGTTTTAAGCGTGTCTGCGTGTTCACTAAATTTGAGCGATGGAAGAATAAAAAAACAAAGTCCGATGAATCCGATGAAACTGCTAATTACAACTTTTTGACTGATTTTTCTTTTATCAACCAAACTGGAAATAACTTCCGAAGTAACGATTGAGAGGCTGAATATCACAGCAACTACACCACTTGGGATGAAATTTACAGCGTAATATCCGAGGCAGAAATTGAGGCAGAAATTGGTTAGACCAATTACGAAAAAAAATGGAATTTCTTTTTTGTGAAGAGTTGTTCTTTGCTTAAAAATGAAGCACAAAACAAACATAAAAACTGACGTGATGGCGAGACGGTAGAACACAGAAAGCTCAAGCGGCACGAAAGAATCAATTTGCAACTTTGAAGCAAACCAGCTGAAGCTCCAAGCCAGAGACATTGTGATGAAGGCGAGTAGTGTCATGATGAAATTGTTTTTCTAGTTTTAGAAAAATTTGATAATAGCAATGCTTAAAAGCACAACCACTTCAATTAGAATTTTTAGCAGATACCTAATGAAACCAGACACTAGACTTAATCAGGCCGCGGCCGCGACAACAGGCGTTGGCAACGAAAAAAGCGTAGAAGACGTACAGCTTTTTCTCCTTATGAGGGCAGTAAGAGGTGCAATGCGGTTACTTGGCCTAGACTACAAAGGAAATCCTTCCGACAAAAATCCTACTCCAGAAATACCGACACCCAAAGAAGTGATCCAAAAACTTTCTAAAGAAGCGATCCAAAAACTTTCTGAAGAAGTGATCCAAAAACTTTCTGAAGGACTGTTGAAATCAAAAATAAAAAATGATCGCCATTTTAGCGCTGAAATTCATTACGGAATTGCCGAACTTTCTAAAGCCATTGGCAAGCCTAATGAGGCAATGTCACATTATTTTAATGCCGCTAATTTATGGCAAAAGGGCGAGCACATAGAATATGACCTTGCCGCTCAAGCATACTCAAAAGCTGGTGACGTTGCTAATAATAACAACAAATCACACGAAGCTAGCATCTCCTACAATAATGAGGGCGTCGTACGGCTTTCTTACGCCGATACTCAGTACAAGTTAAATAATTTTAAGCTTGCACACGAAGCTTACACTCTAGCAGCTGCTGCTTTTTTTGCAGCTTCCGGATTTGATAAACATTGGGCTAACTGTAAGTGCTTATCATTGATTTCTAGGACAATTTACGATCTACAAGACCCTCGCCAAGCTATTTTAGAAACAAAAGAACCTGAAATTTATTCGATAGTAATGTCAGCTGCTTGTGCACTTGCTGGAGCTATTGCGTTTGGAATAATTAAAGCAAAAGAACCAAAGGCCACACCTCTTATACCAAGGGTCGCTGTGGCAGAAAGTAAGGTATCGGAAATATTAAGAACCATTCTTACAGGAAAATCACCATCTGGAATTTCGTTTTCACATATTTGGGTTTTTACTCTCAGGAGTTATGCTCTCTATGACCCAGCTAATCCTGTCATTCCAAGTCTTATTGGCTCTGCAATAACTACAATAGCATCTTCACTTCTACAAGAAAAAGTTCAGAAAATTCAGGAACAAAGATTGGTGGTAGAGGCAGAAAAATCAGCTCTCGATGCATTTTTATCATCCAGTATAGCCGCGGAGGTTGAAAGAAAAATAGCAGAAATTTGGTTGCAAAAAAAATACTCAGATTTGACTTCGGGCCATATATTACGCGCAATAAACCTCGTGTCACCTCCAAGCATACAAGCCAACAATACTTCAAAAGCCCCGGTTCAACCTCTAGCAACTCATCTTGTAGAAGAGTTTATGGGTTCTAAGAGAAACGTGATTGCAAAAATTGAATCAAGCAGACAAAAGTAACCAAGACTCAACCCATCCCACAATATTGAACATGGAAAAATTCCAAAAAATATTTACTAATTTTCTACCAGAACTCAACCTAATAGAAAACATTATTCTTGAATTTGCAGTAGGCAAATCTCCACTAATTCATGAGGTAACAAAACACCTCATCTCTTCCGGCGGAAAAAGAATCAGACCGATTTTGCTAATTTTAGCATCAAAACTTTGCGGATCAGAATCTGACAATAAAAATGTGTTAGGCTTGGCCGCTGCAATTGAATTGATACACAGCGCAACCCTGCTTCATGACGATGTAGTCGATGCGAGCATGATGCGACGTGGAAGAAAAACCTCCAATGCAATCTGGGATAATAAGGCAAGCATTCTAGTCGGAGATTACCTCTTTTCAATCGCCTTCCAGCTAATGGTTTTAAGCAAGAATTTTGACGTTTTAGCACTGCTTTCCAAAACCTCCTCGATTATGTCTGACGGAGAGGTAATGCAGTTACAAAATTCCAACAATATCACGCTCTCAGAAAGTGATTATTTTAACATAATTTTTGGGAAAACTGCCGCTCTTTTTTCCGCTGCATGTGAAGTTGGAGCATTGATTAATAACCGCTCACAGCAAGAAATTACAGCGCTTAATAATTTTGGTAAAAATCTTGGCATTATCTTTCAAATCACTGACGACATACTGGACTACTCATCAGATGAAAAAACTTTTGGCAAAGAGAAGGGGGGAGATTTTTTTGAAGGCAAGGTAACGCTTCCCATCATCCTGACTTACGAAAAATCTAGCGATGCTGAGAAGAAAATGATCTCAGAAATTTTTCTAAAAAACAATTTTAGTGATGAAAAAAATCAGAAAGAATTCGACTCAGTTTTTGATTTGATAAAAAAATACGACGGACTGGAGACCTCTAAAAATATGGCTCTACTTTACAAAACTCACGCTTTAGAAAATCTAAAAATTTTCCCAGACTCTCAAAAAAAAGATGACCTGCTAACAATTCTTGAATATTCATTAGCCAGAATTTCATGAAATCTTTTGCAAAAATTTTACAAATCTTGTTTCTGTTGTCAGTAGCCATCCAACCCGCTAATTCACAGGTTTTGGACAGTACTTTTCACAGATGGAAAGTTTATGAAATGCAAGAAAATGAGCTTGATTACAAAAAATGTTACATCGTTTCTCGCCCAATAAAATCAGACTCTGATCACAATTTTCGTCAAAAACCTTACCTCATGATCACGCGCTTTCAAAAAGATCGCACCGAAGAAGTCAGTATCTACAGCGGATTTGAATTCAAACTCAGTAGCAAAATAATGCTTTTAGCAGGATATGACCAATTCAGCCTTGCAACCAAAGGTGATATCGCTTGGGCAAAAACAAAATACGAAGACGCTAGAATTATCGAGACTTTGCTCAATCAGGGATTTTTAAAAGTAAGAAGTGACTCTGCGGTTGGCACCTATGCAGTTGATGAATATTCAATGAAAGGAATCGTCAAAGCTTACACAAGAATGAAGGAGATTTGTAAATAATGCCTGCACTACGTCCAGAAGACAACATATTTACTCCGGTTCAAACTGGCAGCATGTTTTACTTGCCAGGATCCGCTCACGAAGCTGATGTCAACAAATTCGTCAAAACCACCCCCCCTCTTCTTAATCCAGAAACGCAAGAACTGCGTGGTATTAAAATTGATGGAGACTCTTATAACAAATCCCAAGATGGTGGTACAACCACTGTAAGACCAGGCAGTGATCTAGACAATCTTAGAAAATTTTTCTATCGTAAAAAAGGTTCATCATTCAGAAATAATACCACAGTCACTCTTAATCCAATCAGGCCCGTTACCTCAGAGACCGTAGAGATAGAGCAAAAAGCAATCAGAGCTACCTGCGCATTTTACAGAAAGAAGCTGGAGGATGCAAAAACCGTTGACGATTTATTGGCGGTACAATCCATTCCAATTGAATTTTTTTATAGATATGAACTAACTCTCGAAGGTAAAAAACATCCAGATGCAGTAGAGAAACTCTTGTCGCAAAATGGGTTAAATTACAATATAGAAAAAAAGGCAGTAGAGGCAGAAATAGAAGCGGAGGAGGTAGAGGCAGCGGCAAAAAAGAATACAGCAAAAAAACCAGCAACAAAAACAACACCACTCTCAGCAAATACAAAAGTACTCGCTATAAAAGTCCTTGAATCTGTTTACCATCAGTTAACAGAGGGTTCCTTGTTTCAAAAGAGACAGGGGTACGAAAATAGCACACTAACACATCTTGATCTCGAAACCTACACAGAAATCGATGTCTTCTTTGAAAAAGTAAAAACTCAAATCAAGACTCTTAACCAAAATAATTGCCCATTCTTCCTTCTAAAACACCTTCACCTCTGCGAATTAAATCTTGTTCAGAATCAGTTAGAGATATGTGCAACAACAAGATTAAAACTTAAAGCTGCCTCTTCCGACTCCGCTGAAACGTTAACAAATACTTTTCTCGGATTAACCTTTGAAGACGGAACTGAAATTCCAAGCTTAAGACCAGCAAGAGTAATGGTAACTCCGTTGGCAGGAGATCAGTATGCAAAATTAGATTCGCAAGATTCTGCAACAACACCAAAAAGCAGTCCCGCAACATCTAGAACTCAAAGAGGAGTTTCTACTTTTCAAAAACTAAGAAAGGACCATCAGAACGGATATAATCAAACAACGAGCTATCCAAAAGAAGTCTTTGCAAAGCAGATCGCCTCTCTCAAAGACAATCGAGGAAGAACGTTCCCGGCCCTAGTTCAACCATCAAGCAGACCATTTAAATCAAACATCGATTTTGACATCAAATACGATGGGCTACTGTCTCAACCACAGCTCGAAGCATGGGAAGCTTTTGAAGGTGCGATAACCCGTACAGAAGAAAGTCGTGATACCGGAGAACCTGCAGCACAATTTAAATTAACTTCCCCACCAGGACACGGGAAAACCTGGCTTCTTGAAAAGTTTAAAAATTTCTACAGCAAATATATTCGTGAATTTCATGAGATAGATTTAAATACCCCAGCAGAAGAAATTAAAAAACTCTTTTTAGAACAAGACGCTTCAAAAGACTACACATTCAAACGCCCACTTGATCGCGTAGTTGTTACTTTAGATGAAGCATTTTTTTACGGCACATATTTCAAAGAAATAATAAAAAACCATTTTACCACCACTACTGATCCGCAGCCAGATTTTGAACAAGATGATGTCGTAGAACAATACAGAAATAAATTCATACTCAATCTGCGCCAACGTGGTGCAATCGTTGTTATTTCTGGCGCTAGTGAAACCGTAGAAAAACTAAATCTTGTACAAGCTCGCCAAATAGATAAGGTTGAAAAAGCGCAATCAACCTACATTGAAACTGCTAAACAAATACAAAAACTAGAAAGTAAGAAAAAATTTGTTGGCAAATACTATGTTCAAGACGGACTTCCAGAAGCAATAAAATTGCTGGATGAGCATAGGCATCCTGGTGGCGCCACTTTCAACTTAAGCCAAGCGGAATGGCCAAATGATGGCACTATAAAACCAGCTGAAGTTGTAGAAAAATGCAAAAACATCTCATCTATACTTCAAAAATTTATCAGTGATGAAAATGGACGAAAACTATCTACTGCATTCGGAACTTTCTTAAATAATAAACCAACAAGAGCAGAAACTTATAAAGCGTTTCTGGACGTAGTTAAGGCAGTATCTAAAGCGCAACTGAACCATGATACTTATGCCAGCATCACGCAAGAAATCCAAACACTAAAAGAAAAACTAGTTGACCCACTAAAAGAATTAATCACCAGAGAGCAAAAACTTCTATCCACTCATCATCGAATAGAGCAACTAACTCAAAATCAAAAAAGGAATAAGGCTAGAGTAGGTAAAGCAACGGTATCTAACCTTACAGCACCAACGCCAAAACATGACAAGATCACTTTAGATCATCTCAATTTTACCACTAAACCTACATCCACAGTTAGCTGGACCTGGCAATATTCAATCCCAGAATACGAAGTTGCAGACAACATAGATTTAGCATCTATCAAAACACAAAGCGTTGCGGACATAGTCATCGTTCCTTCATCTGTTACAGTTGGCGATAAGAAAGAATTTTGTCACAGACTCTTGTATCCTGATGGAGAGGCAGATAAACTAATCACAATAAAATTCACCTCTGCCACATTTACAGAAAATGGAAGAACAGAATACGAAGCTGCATTTCAGGTTCTCGAAAGTGGTAGCTGGGGCCAACCGCAAAAGTTAAGCGATCTAAAAACAAAAATTAATCTCGACAAAAGCAAAGTATTCTCTCTCTACGACAAAAGAGACGTTATCGGTGGTGATCGCGGACCAATCAGCCTTAGATGCAACAAAAGCACCGTCCAAGTTTATAAAAAAGAATCTTTAACATGGATGCTGTTAGGCCAGATCTATGGCAGACCAAGGATTGATGAGGAAGAAAAGAATAAGATAGAATATGACTTCATTTGTCCAGCTGATGTAGAAAAAACTGCAACCGCAATTGTGAAAACAATAAACAGCAGCTCAAGCACAGAAGAACAAAATCGCTCCACAGGATATCAGGAGCATAAAAAAAATATTAACTCTCCATTACCTACCGACCCTGAAGAAGTTAACACAAAAAAACTAGAACTGGCATTAGAGACGCATCGGAGAGTCCTCGATACTACCTTAGGAGGATTAGGCCAATCAGAAATTACCGATGTAGCACCATTGAGTGAATTTATAGATAAGGATGCTGCTGAGAAGGCTGCTGCTGAGAAGGCTGCTGCTGAGAAGGCTGCTGCTGAGAAGGCTGCTGCTGAGAAGGCTGCTGCTGATAAGGCTGCTGCTGAGAAGGCTGCTGCTGAGAAGAAGGCTGCTGATGAGAAAGCTGCTGCTGAGAAGAAGGCTAAGGCTGAGGCTGATAAGAAGGCTGCTGATGAGAAAGCTGCTGCTGCTAAGGCTACTGCGGCGAAACCCAAACCAGTCATACCTCCCCTCCAATTATCAAAAGTTACCCCACAAACAGATCGCAAATCAACTAATGATACAACTCCTAGAAGCAAAGTACCTAGTTACAAAGCGCCCAACAATACAACACCAAAACAAACCAAGTCAAAAAAAATAGATCAGCCACTTTCATTAGGACAAAAAATAGTAGCAACTTTTAGCGGAATAGCCGCGATCACACTAGCAATCACTACGGGAGTTGGCGCTTTAAGTTTATTTGCTGGACTCCTTGTTTGTGGAGTCGCCCTTTTAGTGACGGCATTCAGTGTCACATTACCATTCAACAAATCAAAACCAAAAACCTCCGCTCCCAATACCCATCCAGCACTCACAATACAAAATGGTCAAACACCGGAACCTGTAACAATGAAACCAGTGGTAGCAAACGATAATTTCAGAAACCCACGACCAACAGGACATAAGCAATTAGCACCTCCGCTTACGAATGTAAAAACGCCATGAACGAGCTAAACCTTATTCAAAAATTTTTTCAACCTCTCGCAAAAACTTCCACAGCCTCTCATAATCTAAGCGACGACGCTGCCAGATTCTCTATAAACCGAAATGAAGAACTAATCGTCAGCACAGACACGCTAGTCGAAGATGTGCATTTTTTAAAATCTGACGGAGGATTTAACATCGCCTCAAAACTTCTACTCACCAACCTGTCAGACCTTGCCGCTTCCGGTGCAAAGCCACTTTATTACACTTTAAACTTCTCAAAAAATAAGAATTTGGATCAAAAATTTATCACAGATTTTTGCCGCGGATTATCTTCCATCCAAAAAAAATTTAATCTCTCCCTAATTGGTGGCGACACGGTCTGCTCTAAAAAACTATTCTTCTCGGTGACAATTTTTGGAACGATAAAGAAAGGAGAATCTTTGCTGAGAAGCGGCGCAAAATCTGGTGATTTAATTTTTGTCTCAGGATCAATAGGCGATGCTTTTCTTGGGCTCAATTTAAAACAAAAAAAAGACCTCTCGGAAAAACATCTACTTTCTCGTCATTTTTCCCCTACACCAAGAATTGAACTCGGAAAAGCTCTGCTAAAAAGCAAAATATCACGATGCGCGATTGATGTATCGGATGGCCTACTATCTGATTTAAGACATATCTGCACATCGTCAAAACTGGATGCAGAAATTCATTTGGAAAAAATTCCAATATCACCTGAGGCAAAAAACTTTTTACAGAAAAACCCAGGGCAAAAAAATCCAGAGATCAAATTACTCGACCTAATCAGCGGCGGAGATGATTACGAATTGATCTTTACCTCGGATAAAAAAAATCTTAGAAAAATACTGGATTTACAAAAGTCACTAAAACTAGATTTGACCTGCATCGGAACTATGAAAAAACCTTCCGGAAAAACCACCATAAAAAGCCCAGGGGAAAGCCACTGCATCACCCTACTTGATTCAAAGCAAAAAAAAATCACGATAAAAAAATTCGGCTATGAGCATTGAAGGTCTCTTTAAAAAAAATCCTGAAAACACAAAATATGCCAGCACCTTCCGTAGAAGCTCTGCCACAATGGTTGATGTTACGATCGTGTTGTTTCTTCGATCATTCGTCATGCAATTTCTTGGCAATCTCTGGCTTAAAGCTGAAGTAGCTCAATTCCTACTCGACTTCAAAGACCATTTCGGAACCGAAACCGTAAAACACACAAGAGAGCATATGGACTTCGTAATCTCTCACTCGGTTTTCACGTCTTGTCTATTATTTTATTTCATCGTTATTCTCGTCGGAGCGCTCTACCATTCATTGCTAAACGCTTCAAGCTGGCATGGAACCATTGGAAAACGTTTAATGAAAATTACGATCGTAACTGAAAATGATGAAAAAATTACTTTCCTAAAAAGCCTGTCACATTATTTTTTGTCCGTTCTTCCATTTGTTTACGTCATTTACATAGTAACTTTTCAAACGATAAACAAATTAACTTTTTTTCATGCGGTCACCGCCTCAGAATTAAATGTTTTCTTCGGAATCATCTTCACTCTATGGGTACAAATTCACATCTTCACCAGAAAAAAAACGACAGCCTATGATTTAATTTGCAAAACTGTTTTGATAAATGACAAAACCTTAGCCAAATTTCCTTGGACAAAAACTCAGGAACCTCTGAAAAACCACAACTTATAACAACATGCACAGTCTGGTCTCCTTCTCTTACTTAGTCTCAGCGGTTCTTTTTATTCTATCACTTTACGGACTTTCATCACCCAAAACTTCTCGCATCGGAAATTATTTTGGCATGTCTGGCATGGGTCTAGCGATCATTGCCACACTTTTTCTGCCACAAGTTCATCATGAATTTATCATCATTCTCGCGCTTGCAATTGGTGGGGGAATTGGATGGTTTATTGCCAAGCAAATTAAAATGACCGCGATGCCACAGCTTATTGCAGGATTTCACTCCTTGGTAGGACTCTCTGCAGTATTGATTGCAGCAAGTGCGCTATGGATGCCAGACTCATTTAAAATCATCGAAAAGGGCGAGATCAAAACCTCAAGCCTGATTGAAATGGGGCTGGGAGTGGTAATTGGAGCAATCACTTTCACCGGCTCTATCGTTGCCTTCCTGAAGTTGAACGGTAATATGAAATCAAAATTCGTAATTTTTCAAAATCCAAAGAGATCGTCGCAATATGTAGCTGGAGCACTTGCGGTAGTCCTTATCATCTTCTTCGTTTTCGGCTCAAAACCTTTATTCATCATACTCACCCTACTCTCATTCTTCATCGGCTTCATGCTCATTGCGCCAGTTGGTGGTGCAGATATGCCAGTTGTAGTTTCAATGTTAAACTCCTACTCAGGATGGGCAGCAAGTGGCATCGGATTCACTCTTGGAAATTCTCTCCTGATCATCACAGGAGCCTTAGTTGGCGCAAGCGGTGCCATCCTGAGTTACATCATGTGCAAAGCGATGAATCGTTCAATTTTCAATGTTATTTTTAGCGGATTTGCTGATCAGGTAATCTCGGAAAACTCAGACCAGAAAGAACAAAGACCCGTGAAACAAGGAAGTCCTGAGGACGCAGCTTATGTCATGAAAGGCTCATCTTCAGTAATCATCGTTCCCGGTTATGGAATGGCCGTTGCAGGCGCTCAGCATGCCGTTTCTGAAATGACACACCTTCTTGAAAAGGCAGGAGTAAGCGTAAAATTTGCCATACACCCCGTGGCAGGAAGAATGCCTGGACACATGAATGTCTTACTCGCAGAAGCTAACATCGACTATGAAAAGGTTTTTGAGTTAGAAGAAATAAATTCTGATTTCAAAACAGCTGACATAGCTTTCGTGATTGGCGCAAACGACGTCACTAACCCCGCTGCAAAAACTGACAAAGCCAGTCCAATCTACGGCATGCCGATTCTCGATGTGTCTTACGCTAAGACAGTTTTCTTTGTAAAACGCTCAATGGCATCAGGCTATGCCGGGGTTGAAAATGAACTCTTTTTCAACGACAACACCATGATGATTTTTGGTGATGCCAAAAAAGTTGTAGAAGAAATTGTTAGAAATCTTGGTTAATTGACTTCTGATGATTGAATTCGCCATAGTCAAAAAATCTTTACCGATCTTAATCGTAGTTTTCGTTGCGGTTCTTTTAACAATTTCATTACTACGATTACTTCTACAATTTTTTCTTGGCCTAACTTACCAAAACCTTACAAAATCATCCAAAAAACGCTTCCCCAAAAGTAATAAAAAGTTTCTAAAAGAAGACGACGAGCTGCTGCGAGGCGGACGAAGAGACGTCCCAAAATCACATTCGGAAAGAAAGGCGGCAGCAAGAAAAAAACAAGCAAACCAAACTCAAGAAAGCGGCACTTACGAGATCATTCCTTCGCAAGAACAAGAGCTTGATCGCTTGGAAATGAACAAGGTTGAAATCGTTGACATTGTAAAACCAATCGGCTTTTGGACATCAATGATTCTAGGCCAAAAACTTACCTACCTGATTCAATCCGCCAAAATAATCAATAACCGCAAAGACAAAGGTTTTTGGGCTAGCATGATTGAAGCAAAAGAGAGAGAAGCGGGAAGGCAGCATTCACGTGGAAGGTAGGATTCATTACCAACTTAGGACAAGTTCTAAGAATTTGTCCGACATCTTTGAGAATAATTTTAGTTAGAGCGAAATTCTGAATGATTCTAATCGTGGATCTGCACTAAATTCTGGAGCGTGTTTAGTGATTTTAGTAGCAAGTTTCAGCACAAGAAGAACTGATGCCTACAAAGTTGAAATTAGAGTGATTTTTGAGTTTTGTAAAATCGGTTTCAACTATAGCATATCAGCATGAAATTGCATATTTATGACGAAGCATTTTTGAGGAAAAATTGCGACAGAGATATGTAAGCTGTATCAAGTGATACAGCGTCATTCTCCGAGCAAATTTTTACCAAAAAGGTGAAGTCAGAAATATGCAATTTC
>CAMDJN010000039.1 GCA_945900795.1 Rickettsia typhi
CCAAAACACCAAAATACCAAAACTAACCAAAAAATGAGCCCTCAAAAGCTCAAAAAACCAAGAAATTCCAACAAAAAATTTTGCTTTTCTGACTCGCAAAAACTTTTGATCTTAAATTTATGAAAAAGTTAGATTTGCAACGGCCCCCTTAAGGAACTTCTGAAAAACCATTTTTTTCGGTAATTTTGTCGTCAGACCAATTTGCTCGCGAGCGCGTACCTCTTAGTACGCTTACCTGCTCGCAAACTGATCTTCCTAAAAATGCCTCGAAAAATCCAGGTTTTTCAGAAGTTCCTTAATAGATCATTCAACTAATTTTTCTAATTTTGCTTTGATCCAAACTCTAAAACGATCGATGTAGCTAAACACAGCCGGCACTACCAGAAGAGTTAGCGCGGTGGAAGAAATTAATCCACCAATGATTGCAACACCCATTGCGGTGCGGACGGAAGCGGTTTCACTAAGGCCAATTGCAACTGGAAGAGTGCCAGCAATTAGCGCAAGAGAAGTCATTAAAATTGGACGTAACCTTGCCTTTCCCGCCAATATTAACGCCTCTCTACGAGATTTTCCCTCATCAATAAAATGATGCGTAAAATCAACTAATAAAATCGAATTCTTTCCCGACACGGCAATCAGCATAAATATGCCGAGCATGGTAAAAATATTAACAGGTTCCCCCGTTAACAAAAGCGCGTAAGCTGCTCCACAAAAAGCTAAAGGGAGTGCTAGTAAGATTGTAAATGGAATGACAAAAGATTCGTAAAGCCCAGTTAGAATCAGGTAAATAAACAGCACAGATATAAACATCGCGGAGCCCATTGAATCAAGCATTTCCTTAACATTCTCAGAGTCCCCGGAGAAGTCGTAACGAATATCAGGCGGAATTTTTAAATCTCCCTCTCTGAAATTTTTTTCAACATCAGCAACCAAATCTCCAAGACCTACCCCGCTTGCTAAATTGGCTGTAATTTGCACATATCGCCCCCGATCACGTCGATTAATTGTGGCAGGCTCTTCTTCTTCAACGCTAGTCGCAATGTCAGAAAGTCGGATGAGTCTTTGATTAAGATTCGGAACATAAATTTTGGAAAAATTTTCCTTCAGGTTCCGTTGTTCAGGCTGCAAACGTACACGCACATCATACTCTAAGGCATTTTCACGAAGTTTTGTTGGGATATAACCTTCGACATAACCCCGCAGTTCGTTTCCAACCTCTTGCGGATTGATTCCGTAAAGTTTTGCCGCCTTGTCTGAAATCAGAACACGGAACTCTTTGCGCGTCGCTTTGTTACTGTTGTCAACGTCTTTGAACCGTGGATCTGCCTTAAATTTCTCTAAAACTTTTGCAGCATATTGATCCAGATTTTGTACACTGGTTGAAATCAGAAACAGATTGAATGGCTGACCACCACGAGTAACGCCGCCTGACGGATCATAATCGCGAATGATTGGATGAGCAAAAGCAAACTCTTTGGTTTGCTTACGTAATTTTTCTTTGAATTCGGAAGTGGAAATGTCGCGATCTTTTTTTGGCTTAAGCTGAACGTAGACGTCACCACGATTGGCCTGACTGGATCTCGTTCCAGCGGATGCCGCCGTAATTACTACCTCCGGATTCTGACGAATAATTTCGTCAATTCTTAAAACAGTTTCACTGGTTGTGTTAAGATTGGAATCGGCTGACAACTCTATTCCAACAGTGAGCTCACCATTGTCACTTTCTGACATGAAAGTTTTTGGAACAAATTTGAAGGCAAGGATGCTAAATCCTAGAACAGCAAAGGTTATCAGTAGAATTTTCATCGGATGCTCGATTGAAAAAATCAGGATTTTTTCATATTTTTTTTCCAATAGTCCTTCGATTTTTTCCACCCCTCCATCTGTTTTTTTTCTGGTAAAATGATCTTTTTTCTTTCCAGATAAATAGGCACAAAGCACTGGAATTATTGAGATGGCAACAATCAAACTAATGATCATAGCAAAGGAAATTGTCAGTCCAAATTGCTTGAGATATTGCCCAACAATTCCATTCAAAAATGAAACCGGCGTGAAGACCGAAATTACTACAGCACTGATAGCAATTACTGCCATCAAAATTTCTTTTGAAGCCTCAATTGACGCAGTTTTGGCATCCATTCCTTGCTCAATTTTTCGGTAAATATTTTCCACAACTACAATTGCATCATCAACCAATAGACCCACTGCTAAACTCAGCGCGAGAAGGGAAATCACATTTATCGAAAAGCCAGCAACATACATGAGGGTGAAAGATCCTATGAGGGCAATAGGTAAAGAAATTGCTGTGATTATGGTAGCCCTACTGTTAGCGAGAAAGAGAAAGACTGTAAGAACCGTAAGAATGATGGCAATGATTATGGTTTCCTTAATATCACTGACATTGCTTTTAATGTAGCGACTGGCGTCTTTTAAAGTCTGAACTTTTGGCATACCCTTCATGGTAGCGAAGTCATTTTCCATTTTTTTGACTTGCGCTTTAACACCATCCACAACTTTGATAATGTTTGAATCAGACTGGCGATAGACCGTTAAAAACAGTGACTTAGTTCCGGAGATAAAAGCACGAGAGTTCTCATCTTCCAACGTATCAACCACTTCTCCAATATCCGAAACCTTTGTAGTCACTTCATTTCCGTAAAAATTTACGACAACATTTTTGATTTGATCGACATTGTTGAACTCGCTTTGGCTACGAAATATCTGCTCTTTTTCTCCCTCATTATTTTTTCCAATCGAAACATTTTTTCCTGAGAGTTCAAGCTGTCTCTTAGCTTGCGAGAGCGACATTTCACGCGCCTTCAACTTGTTTTGATCTAGCAAAACATGAATTTCTCTTTTACGACTTCCGAGGATTTCTACCATCCCGACCTCATTTACCTGCTCGATTCTAGGACGAATATATTGGTCGGCTAAATCAAATAATTCCGCTTCGGATAAATCTGCACTGAGTGCTATAGTTAAAACTGGCTGATCGGAAGGATCAACGCGACGAATCACGGGCTCTTTAATGTCTTCCGGAAGTTTGAATCTAGCCTGATTAATTTTATCGCGAACCTGCTGCTCAGCATACTTGATGTCAGTACCCTGAAAGAGATTTATGACGATTTGGCTAGTGTCTTTTAGGCTGCGTGAGGAAAGTTTTTTGATACCGGCAATCGTACTCAGCTCCTCTTCGAGAGGCTTAGTAACTAGATTTTCAATTTCTGATGGAGCTGCCCCGGTGTAGGTCGTAGCAACAAAAATGACAGGAATGTCTACATTTGGAAAAAGATCAACATTCATTTTTTTAAAACAAATGAAGCCAACAGAAATGATGGCGATCATCAAGCTGGAAATAAGCGCGGGACGCTTTATTGAGAATTCAGCGATATTCATGGAGGACTACAGACTCGACTCAATCATCCACAAAGCCTTTTCATGCACTTTGATTCCAAGCGCCCTAATTCTTTCTGCTATTTCATCAATAGCAGTAACATAATTCTTCATATTGCGCTCCAAATAATTCATGCAGAGGTTTGAAATTTTCACCGAAAATATTCCAGTGGTAGTTTTCGTTGTTTCGTTTGCCATTTGCGAGCATGAATTTAATTGTTAAAATTTGCCGCGTAAGATTTTGGTTTAATGGAAGAAATTTTTGGATCATGAATTTCATATTCAAAACCTCGATTTTCAGCAAATTGAATCGCCGCTTCTTTACTAGCAAACTCAAAGGAAAGCTGCGATATTGTGTTATCGGAAGAAATCCACCCCGTTATCTGATTGATTGACCTGGCGTTATTTTCTTCAATCGGTTTCATCAACCATTTTTTTACTCGTTGTTTACCAGATTGCATCGCAGATTTTGCTGGTCGGAAAATTTTGACTTTCATATTTTAAAATAACGGATCTGGGTTAAATGGAATCCTCTAAAGGAACCTCTGAAAAAGATGGCTTTTCAGAGGCTCCTAAAATTTTCTCGCTTCATCAACGAGCATTATGGGAATTCCATCAATGACTTTGTAAGCAAGTTTAGATTCATAGCAGATTAGTTCTTGATTTTTTTCATCATAGATCAAATCACCCTTACAGACAGGACAGACAAGGATTTCTAGTAATTCTTGCGCCATTATTTTTTGCATAATTCGGAGTTGAAATTCGTGAAAAAATTTAAGAATAAAACCATTGGACAAACCATCGGAATTTTAGGAGGAGGTCAACTTGGACGCATGATTTGCCTCAGTGCGCACGAACTTGGATTCAAAACCGTAATCTTCACTGACCAAAAAAATTCACCTGCCAGTCTAGTTACAAATCAAACTATTGTGGCGCATTACGAAGATAAAGAAGCGCTACAAATCTTTGCGCAAATGTCTGACATTGTGACATTCGAGTTCGAAAATATCCCTCTTTCAAGCCTACAATTGTTATCTTTGCTCGTTGAAACCAATCCAAATCCTGACATTTTAAAAATCACTCAACATCGTCTTTTGGAAAAAAAATTCCTCAACTCAATCGGAGTTGCAACTGTTGATTATGCTGAGATTGATAGTTTTGAAAGTTTAAAAAAGAGCTTTCACGATCTTTGTGATGATTCTATTTCTTCTGGTCCAAAATCAGTTTTAAAAACTGCAAGAATGGGATATGATGGAAAGGGACAAGTTGTTTTACGAAATGAATCAGATCTAGAACCTGCCTGGTCTCAAGCTATAAACCAAGAGATTATTTTAGAAAAATTTTGTCCTTTTGAAAGCGAATGTTCTGTAATTGTAGCGCGTTCAAAATCAGGAGAAATATCAGCTTACGAACCACTAACAAATATTCATGAAAGTGGGATTCTGCGTAAAAGTATTTATCCTTCAAAACTGCCATACGAGCTGAAAATCGAAGCAATGGACATTGCGAAAAAAATTGTCGCAGAACTTTTTCTAGTTGGAATTTTGGCGGTAGAATTTTTTGTAGTAAAAGATGTGGTGGGGGACAAATTGCTTGTCAACGAGCTTGCGCCAAGACCTCATAATTCCGGACATCTCTCGATGAACGCTTGCGTTACTTCACAATTTGAGCAGTTAATTCGAGCGGTTACAGGCTTACCTCTTGGCTCCACAAGATTCCATTCGAGCGGTTACATGGAAAATTTGATTGGAGATGACATTGAAAAACTTTCCAAATTTTACTCCGATGATCATGCTAAAATTCACCTTTATGGCAAAGAAGAAGTAAGAGATGGAAGGAAGATGGGACATATAAACCTGATTCAGGATTTACGTTTTAATGGACGGCAGTAAAGCTCTAGCTTGTGCCCTATAAGCTCGTATCCTTTATCACGAGCAATTCTTTCTTTTAATTTTTCCAACTCTTCATCAAAAAATTCATAAACTTTGTCGGTGGTAATATCGATGAGATGATCGTGATGATCGTTGTCTTCTAGCTTTTCATATCGCGCCTTTCCCTTACCCCCAAAGTCATGCTTAGCAACGACTCCAAGCTCATCAAACATTTTTACCGCTCTGTAAACTGTGGCAATTCCAATACTCGGATTCACCTTGGAAGCCCGGCGAAAAACCTCATCAACATCCGGGTGATCAATGCTTTCCGAAATGATCCTGGCAACAATGCGACGATTTTCTGTTAGCCTGATGTCGCGCTCTGCGCAAAGTTTTTCGATTTGGGATGACATAAATTAATTGAGTAATACCATTTCCCACTCCTAATTACCTTTTTAAGCTTCATCTTTTTGGTCTAAAATTTAAAAGAAAAACCGCGTGTATCCGGATATACACAAGGTTTTTCTTTTAAATTTTAGACCAAAAAGATGAAGCTTAAAAAGGTAATTAGGAGTGGGAAATGGTATAAGTTAGGGGGCCGCCTTTGAAAATTGCTGCCGGCGCTTTTCTCACAACATCTCGCCAATCTTTTTATTTTTCAAAATTTCTCTGGCTTTTGCATACTTATCGTCATGCCAAAAAATTAAACAACCGTTGCAACCCTTGCCACAACATCCTTCTTGTCCAATGCGCGGAGTTCTTGTTGTTTGCGAGACCTCAGAATCGTTTACAATTTCACGTGCTTGGAAATATTTTTTGCGTTTATTGTTGTATTTTTCTTCCACAACATTTCCAGCTTCTAACTCATGTGACAATTGGCGCGACTCAACTTTTAGCTTTTCCGATTCATCTTGTAATTTTTCTTTGCGAATCAATGAAAACACCGGTAGAAGCCGCTTCAATTCTTCTTTTTTAATCAAATGAAAATCGGAAGCTGGAATACGTAGAAGTGGCTTCTGGCCTGCATGCACAACATCTGATTCAATTTCTTGCGACAGTCTTTTTCTTTCCGCGCCCTTGCCAACAATGTTGAATTTATAAGCACGAAGTAGAATTGGTTCACGCTGGTAAGGTGACAAAAATTCCAGCACATCCCCTAAATCAAGACGGTTCTTGGCTTCGACAATCATATCGTCACCATCCCACTCAATCACACGTCCAGCATATTCATAGAAAGAAGTCGATCCAGTGCTTTCGTAATCATGCGCCAAATTTGTTAAGCGACCTTCGTGAAAGGCTAGACTGTAACCGCGATTTGCCACAGAATTGATCTCATCCATATAATCATCCGCGTTCCAATTTGCGGGATCACGCATGTAATCATCAATTGCGGCGCGGTAAACACGGGCTACAGAGCCAGCGTAGAACTCGGTTTTATTGCGACCTTCAACCTTAAACGAATCAAGTCCTAGCTTGATATATTCATCAAGTTTTGGGAGGAGGCACAGATCTTTAGCATTGAGGATGTAAGATCCGTGAACATCTTCTTCAAAAGGCAAAAGTTGTCCGGGACGAATTTCTTCTTCTAGAAAAAAATCAAAAAGATCTTTGTTGTCTTCGTTAATTTCAATTTCGTGCTCGGTATTATCTTTGAGTTTAATTTTTAGTTTATAACCCCAGCGACAAGAATGAGCACAGCTGCCTTGGTTTGCACCACGCTCAGCAAGGAAGTTGGAAAGTAAGCAACGGCCAGAATAGGTCATGCACATCGATCCGTGAACGAAAGTTTCGAGTTTGATATTCGGACATTTTTCACGAATTTCAGCAAGCTCTTCGAATGAGACTTCACGCGCCATCACAACCAGACTGGCTCCTTGCCTTTCCCAAAAATCGACTGTTAGCCAAGAACAAACATTTGCTTGCGTAGAAATGTGCAGCTCCAATTCCGGCGCATGTTGTTTTACAAATTGAAAAACCCCCGGGTCAGAAATAATCAAGCCATCCGGCTTTACTTTTCTAACCGTGTCAACAAATTGTGGAAGCTTTTCAATGTCTTTGTTGTGGGAAAATAGGTTGAGAGTAAGATACACCTTCTTGCCATGAGAATGCGCAAATTCTATGCCCTCAACAACGTCTTCCAAGGTGAAAGCGGATTTTACACGAAGCGACATATCTGGAGTTCCGAGATAAACCGCATCAGCGCCGTAAAGTATGGCGGTTTTTAGGCGATCAAGCGTACCGGCGGGAAGTAATAATTCTGGGCGTTTCATTGAGTTATAATTGTTTTGCCGAATTTGATAAATTTACGGAACCTCTGAAAAACCTGGATTTTTCGGGGGATTTTTAGGAAGATCAGTTTGCGAGCAGGTAAGCGTACTAAGAGGTACGTGCTCGCGAGCAAATTGGTCTGACGACAAAATTACCGAAAAAGATGGGTTTTTCAGAGGTTTCTTAATCCAAATCTGAATTTAAAACTTGAATTCACCCGGGCTCTTAGAATTTTTAACACGAAATACAGCGCGCAACCTTTAGTTTAGTTAACATGATCGACAAAAACATTTCTGTTCATTTGCAAGATTTTCCTGACGTTTCATTCTTGTCTGAAGAGAGGGATCTGGTAGCTGATATGGATCTAGTTAGAGCCCTGTGTAGCATGGTTTTATCGATTCGCGACAATAAAAATTTACGCGTAAGATTACCTCTTAATAAGATTATCGTGATTGGCAAAAACTCTTCCAGAATTTTACCTTTTGTCGAAATTATTGCGGACGAGGTAAATGTAAAATCTGTTGAAACAAAGGAAGAAATCTCTGATTTGGCAGAGCTAAAATTGCAGATAAATTTCAAAAAAATCGGTGCAAAATACGGGTCAAAGATGAAGGAAATTACCGAGGCAATGAAGGGTGGTGAGTGGAAAAAACTTTCTGAAAAAGAAGTGGAAATAGCTGGAATAAAATTGCTTGATGATGAGTTTGAAATAAAACTCTCTACCACAATTCAGGATGAAAAAAAATTTGTTACACTTCCTCTCCCAAGTAACGATTATCTAGTTCAGCTAGATATTGAAATTTCAAAAGATTTGGAAGACGAAGGCCTCGCTCGAGATATTGTGAGGGCAATTCAACAAAATAGAAAAGATGCGAATCTAAATATTTCCGACCACATTAATCTCAAAATATTTTCCGAAAATCCGCGTAGTTTAGAAGTAACAAAAAGCTTCGAAAAATACATCAAAGAACAAGTTTTGGGAGATGCTTTAACATATGCCTCCGATGAAGAATCGGTTAAAAATTCTGCAAAATTTTTCTTCAAAAATACTCTTGAGGATGGAATTATGATTGTGGGGTTTTGAATTTTCTGGATGATCCAGAGAATTTGAATTATGCCCATTCCACCTGAAGAAGTCGGACTATGACAAAGAAGTTTTGAGCAAAAATATTTAAGATAATAATTCCCAATCTCATGCAAAAAATAGTAGAAAATGCTTTTGAAAATCGCGCAGAAATAAATCTTACAACTAAAGGCGAAATACGCGACGCAGTCAATGAAACTCTGGCTTTGCTTGATTCTGGAAAAATCAGAATTTGTGAAAAAAGTAACAATTCTTGGTCTGTAAATCAGTGGATAAAAAAAGCGATTTTGTTATCTTTTAAGCTTAATGATAACTTCTTGAGTAAGCATGTATCTTCCGCTGGGGATGCCTTAACCTATTTCGACAAGGTTCCATTAAAATTTACCAACTGGAGTGAAGTAGATTTTCGTAACGCTGGCTTCAGAGTTTTACCTGGCGCAGTAGTGCGCTACTCAGCATTTATCGCAAAAAATGTTGTCCTACTTCCATCATTCGTAAATCTTGGGGCTTATGTTGACGAGGGTAGTATGATTGATACCTGGGCTACTGTTGGCTCATGTGCTCAGATTGGAAAAAATTGTCACATATCTGGTGGAGCTGGAATCGGAGGCGTTCTTGAGCCATTGCAGGCTAATCCAGTAATCATTGAAGATGATTGTTTTATTGGTGCACGAAGTGAAATAGCAGAAGGCGTGATTGTTGAAAAAGGTTCCGTGATTTCGATGGGTGTGTATATCGGCGCTTCAACAAAAATTATTGATCGCGAAAGTGGTGAGGTTTTTTATGGTCGCGTTCCGGCTTATTCAGTTGTAGTTCCAGGAGGAGTTGCTTCGAAAAAAGGCAATGCCGATATTTCACTTTATGCTGCGGTGATTGTAAAAAAAGTTGATGAGAAAACTCGTTCTAAAACTTCCATAAATGACCTGCTGAGAGAGTTTTAGAGCCTAGAGCGTGTCTTTAAATTCAAATTGGTTAGAGACCACGCTCTATTCTAGATCAAAAACAAATCCGAAAGTTAATGATTTGTAGATCAAATTATTTTGAATTCTTTTGGAATTATCCTCATACCTTCTCTGTTCAAAAATATGCCTAATTTCAAATGAAATTTTGCTGCCAAGTCTGTAAACTAAGCTAGTTTTGAGTTCGTTGTCTAGAGTTTCCTGGTCGGTGAACACGTAGCCCCGCTGACTTAGAGTAATCCTGTCACTAATCTTTAAATTTACTCTCATCGAAGTTACTAGGCTAGTTTTGTAGCCATAGGTTTTTGAATCGAGATATCCCGCCCCAATATCGAACTCCACTTTTTCATTAAAAAACATCCTACCCACCCCTACTGCACTACGAAGGTCGTAGTAGTATTTCGACAGATCATCATAGATCGTACGGTGATATAAAACACCGTAATTTCTGGTTTCAAAAATTCTTGTTTTATTGGAAAGAGACAGATCGTAAAGCTCAGATTTCTTTACTAGCTGAGAATTGGCGCTACTTAGATTAGCATATTTGCTTTCGTGAAGAAAACTTGCCTCATTGATGAATTTGTTGCTTTGATAGAGATATCTTGAATTCAGGTTGTAATCCTTGGAATTCTGATCCGAGGCGTAGCCACCACCAAATGCAACATATTGTCGTGCAGAATTTGATTTGTAGAACCTTTTTGATCTTGATGAGATAACGCTTTCTCGATCTGACTCAGAATCGATTGCGAAAACTTTTAGAGGAAAAACAAGAAACAGAAACAAGGAGGGCAGGAATGGTTTTAACATTGGTGGTGGTCGGGTTTTCGAGCTACAACCTAATAGTGAGGGGCTGTAACTCGTTTCGATGAAATGATTTTAACTAACGAACTTTCGGAGACTTCGGAGACTTCGGAGCCGCTTCTGTTGGCTTAACAACTGGAGCAACGGCTGTTGTTGGCATAGCAACTGGAGCAGTAGCTGTTGTTGGCATAGCCTGTTGCGCTGGAGCCGGGACGACTTGATTAGAGTTTTCGGCACCATCCATGTTATCCATAGGAGCTGAATCTTGCGGAGCGAAGTTGGCAGGATTGTCTAAATTCACACCACCATCATCGACCGGAGCAATTCCATCAATAGCGCCTTCACTGGATAAGTCTGGTAACTCTACTTCCTCTTCTTTGCTTTCAAAAAGCCAACCTGCGCGCTCTTTTATAGAATCTGAATATTTTACACCTGCAAAAAATGCAAACACCAATAATGTAAAAACTACTATTAACTCGATGACCTTCGCCATATGATCTAGAAATTTGAATTAGATTTTTTACCCCAGAAAAAATGGGGCTTAAATGGGACTTGATACGCTTATCAACACTAAAACATGCTGAGAAGTCATGAAAAAATTAAATTTCACCTACTTCTAAAGCAATGTGTTTTTTTAGGTGAAGTTAAGGGAACCTCTAAAAATTGCTTTTTTTGTAAATTTTGTCGTTACCAAATTTTCTCGCGAGCACGTACCTCTGAGTACGCTTACCTGCTCGAAAATTTGTTGCCTAAAAATTTCTCAAAAAAAATCTAATTTTTAGAGGTTCCCTTAAAATGTAAGAAATGTAAAGTGTGCACTTCAGGAAAATATCCCATTTATACCGTTCCAACGTGGATTGCGGCAGTACCAAAGCTAAGCTTTTTGTAGCTCACATTTTTAAAACCCGCTTCTTCAATCATTTTTTTAAATTCGTCTTGTGACGGAAATTTGCGAATACTTTCAACAAGATATTGGTAAGAATTTTTATCCCCAAGAACGATCTCACCAATTTTTGGAATGACTTTGAAAGAATAAAAATCATAAAATTTTTGTAAGAAAAAATCATTCACTTTGGAAAATTCCAAACAAATAAATTTTCCTCCTTTTTTCAAAACCCTCCTGGCTTCTGATAGCGCCAACTCTACGTTAGTAAAATTTCTAATGCCGAATGCAATGGTAAAAAAATCGAAAGATTCATCCGAAAAACAGAGATCTTCTCCATCGCAACAAGTAAATTTTAAATCACGGAACAGGTTGTAATCAACAGCTCTGGCTTTCCCGACATCTAGCATTTCTTGATTGATATCAACCACATCAATCTCACATTCTACATTCTGCTCACGAAATTTTTTTGCGATTCTGAAGGCGATATCACCGGTTCCTCCAGCAACATCAATAATTTTGTAAGTTTGTTTTGGATTGGAAATTATTATTTCTTCAATCATTTTATTCTTCCACACTCTGTGAATTCCGACACTCATCAGGTCGTTCATCAAATCATATTTTTTCGCAACATTAGAAAAAATTTCCTTAACCAAATGCGATTTTTCGCTTGTTGCAACTTTTTTGAAACCAAAATCTACCTTATCTTGAACCATGTTTACTGCTGATTTTGATTTTATTTTGCCAGAAAAATTAATTGCTCAGAGACCCTCGTTTCCAAAAAGTTCAACTAAAATGCTAGTGTGGAATGGTAAGGAAATTATTGATCACAAAATAGAAAATCTAATCGATTTTTTACGAGAAGGGGATGTTCTAGTATTCAATGATGCGAGAGTGATAAAAGCAAAATTTTGTGGGAAGATTTTGCGAAATGGAATTGAAAAAAATGGAGTCTTCGAATTCAATCTTGACCAAACAAAAAATGGCTCTGCAAATGCTATATGGCGGGCCTTATGCCGTCCAGCAAAAAAAATAAAAGTTGGCGATGAGGTTGAAATAGCAAAAGATTTTAGAGTGAGAATCCTCAAAAAAAATGATGATGGTTTCATCGAAATAGAATTTGATTGCGAAGGCGAAGAATTGTTTAGGAAGATTGAGAAATATGGCTCGATACCCCTTCCTCCTTACATCAAACGAGATCAAGAGAATTTAGCAGAAATAGAATCAGATCAAAAAAATTATCAAACAATCTATGCTAAGAATGGAGTTGCGGTAGCAGCTCCGACGGCGGGCCTTCATTTTGATGAAGAAATTTTTCTACGACTAAAAGAAAAGAAAGTCATCACGGTTTTTGTAACTCTAAACGTTGGGGCTGGAACATTTTTACCCGTTAGAAGTGATAAAATTCTTGATCACAAAATGCATTCCGAATTTTTTTCTATCTCCCAAGACGCTGCAGAAATTATCAATAAATCTAAACAGATAGGTAGCAGAATTATTGCCATTGGCACTACGTCACTGCGAGTTTTGGAATCTGCTGCAAAAAAAAATAATAGCGGAAAATGGCTTGTAGAAGCTTCTCATGGCAATACGGAAATTTTTATTTATCCACCTTATGAATTTAAAATTACTGACGGATTGATGACAAATTTTCACCTACCAAAATCGACCTTGTTTATGCTTGTCTGCGCTTTTGTTGGAAAAGAAGAGGCGTTTAGAATCTACAACCATGCCATTTCTGAGCAATATCGTTTTTATTCTTACGGGGATGGTTCGTTGTTGCTACGAGATACTGCAAAACACTAGATTCTTGGAGAGTGCGGGAATAATTAGCCCACCATGAGGAACATCCCCACTCCACATCCCACTTACTTCCACAAGACTTTCTTCTATTGTTTTTTTACCAGAAATCGAGGGGGTCACCCTTCATTTTCTGGCAAATAAACTTCAGAAAAAATCAGAATAAGTTTTATGAGAGCACTTCAAATCGATAATCGCCAAAAAGACTTCTTCAGGGGACCTCTAAAAATTAGATTTTTTTGAGGTTCTCTTCAATGGAGTCCAAGACGCTTGTTGGAGATATTCTTATCAAGATTTTATCGACTTGGAAAATGTTGAGGATGGAAAAGTGGTTCTTTAGTGGGAACTGATTAAGTTGTTCTTAAAAAATAAAAAAGCCTGTCCGCTTAGAAGCGGAGAGGCGTAAAGAGGTATTTATGAATTATTAAATTTTACTCTTTTCTCCAAATTCCAATCCACGAACCTTTAACATTTAAAACATATGGAGTAATCAATTTTTCACTCATTAGCCTCTCAACCCCTTTCATGGAATCATTAATCCAACAAAAATTGCCTCGATAATCAGGAGAAAAATCATGCCACAAAACAAAGCCGCCTTGTTTTACTCTATCAAGTATTAGCTTGGTATCAGAATAAACAAATTCTTCGTCGTGACATCCATCTACGAAAACAAGGGACAAACTATTGATCTCACTTTCAACCTTCCAAGTTTTTGTATTGGTGTAGATCTGCTTAATATTTTTTAGGTTTTTTTCTCTGTAATAAACTCCGATTTGCTCTTTAGTTAAAAACTCGGTTACAAAACCACCGGCATTGTCTTCTACCTGCTCCGGCAAAATATTAACCGTGTATATTGTGGATTGAGGAGAGTTGACAGCCATCGATGCGGCGCTTCTTCCAAAATATGTTCCTATATCCAGCATTTGTCCCGGAGCAACATTTGCAGCAAAGGTTGCTAGAATTGTAGAATCTTTTCTTCTTCTGCCGTTAAAATCAGAAAAAACCTCGATTACATCAAGGTCTTTAGAATCTTCAACCATAATAGGCGGTGAGTTCAATCTCCTAGCGCAACTTTACATCGTTGTTAACCTCAAAAGGTTTACAACAATTAAAGTGCGCAATCATGACCAAAAACTACACTCGGATTTCTCTTTGTGAACGAGAAATAATTTACAAACTCAACCTTGAGAAA
>CAMDJN010000040.1 GCA_945900795.1 Rickettsia typhi
CATAAACTTTTAACTCAAGAGCTTGCAAACCAAGTTGAAAATATCGTGAATCACCAGCCAAGAAAATGTTTAAATTTTAGAACTCCTTTTGAAGTTTTTTATAAAACTAAAACGATGAATTTGGTTGCGCTGGGAGATTGAATTCACCCTTTATCTCCGAAGACAGCATTCTCTTCGCCATGAAGAAGGTTGTAAGTTTCTATCGAATCATGTTCTTTAGCAGTTGATGCCACAATACTGTGAACCAATGGCCTGCCACCTTGATTAAGACCGCTTCTGCCACTAAAGTTGTTTTGATTATTTGCGTAGTAAGGACTTATTTCAAAAACTAGCATCTGCCAAGGGACAACTTTTAACATCTCATCCAAGAATTTTTCACAACGAAGTTTCTTTCTGTTTAGGGCGATGGATAGAAACGACAATTGAGACATAAACTTCCTGCAAATTTCTTGATGAAAAGCTGAATTCAAATAGCTGTAGAGCTGCATGAATACTGGCTTGAACCTGTTTTATTGCAAGAGAATATTTGAAGATTTTAGGAAAAGAATTTAGTGACTTTTGGAAATGGTTGGTAGGTTTTTCAGAGGGTCCCAAACAGAGTTCGGTATCTTCAATCGTGTTTGGTATAAACAGGCTCTAAGTGAATTTGCGACAGCCTCATAAAAAGTTTTGTGGAAAGTTTCTAATCTGTTTTTAGCGTTCCTAAAACCTTGTAAACACTGACTCTGTAAGAATTATTATGATCTACAATCAACCAAACCAATTCGGAAAATTCGGTGAATTTGGTGGACAATATGTTGCTGAAAGCTTGATGCCAGCAGTCCTGGAATTGCAGAAGGCCTACGCAGAAATTAAAAATGATGGGAAATTTTGGGAAGAATTCTCCTATTACATGAAATATTACGTTGGTCGCCCAAGTCCGTTATACCTAGCTTCACGACTCACTTCAAAAATAGGTGGAGCAAAAATTTATCTCAAACGTGAAGACCTAAATCACACCGGATCTCATAAAATTAACAATTGCACAGGACAGGCTTTGCTTGCCAAAAAAATGGGAAAAAAACGAATTATTGCTGAGACTGGAGCTGGGCAGCACGGAGTTGCAACGGCTACTGTTTGTGCATTATTCAAGATTCCATGTGTAATCTACATGGGAGCAAAAGATGTGGAAAGGCAGGCGCAAAATGTCTTCCGTATGAAACTTCTTGGAGCCGAAGTGATCCCGGTTCAAACCGGATCACAAAGTTTAAAAAATGCCATCAATGAGGCGTTGCGTGATTGGGTTTCTAATGCTTGCGACACCTACTACTTGCTTGGTACGGTAGCCGGCCCCAATCCTTACCCCGCAATGGTTCGTGACTTTCATACAATAATCGGAAAAGAAGCGAAAGAACAAATTTTACAAGCAGAGGGAAAGCTTCCAGATGCTTTAGTGGCTTGTATTGGGGGTGGATCAAATGCGATAGGATTATTCCATCCATTTCTTGATGATGAGGTAAAAATGTTTGGAGTAGAAGCTGCTGGAAAAGGTCTTGAAAGCGGTGAGCACGCCGCATCAATTTCCGCCGGAAGCGTTGCTGTATTACACGGAAATAAAACGTTTTTTTTGCAAAACGATGATGGGCAAATCATCGATGCACATTCAATTTCTGCCGGATTAGATTATCCTGGAATTGGCTCGGAACATGCCTACCTTCATTCAATCGGAAGAGTGCAATATGTCGTCGCAACGGATGAGGAAGCTGTTCAAGCCTTCAAACTTTTATGTAAAACAGAAGGAATTATTCCTGCTCTGGAATCTTCGCATGCAATTTCTTACGCATGTAAATTAGCGGCAAAAATGTCAAAAGAACAAGTAATCGTGGTGAACCTTTCTGGCAGGGGGGATAAGGATATTCCAACGCTATTTGCCAACGTTAGTTGAAGTAGTCTCAAAATAAACTTGTAATTTATGCTACTATTTTAATTCTTCAAAATCACTTAACGACTTACAACAACTAAGGTTTAATGGAAAAGTTTACCTCAATCACATCAATAGCTGCACCATTATCATTGATCAATGTTGACACTGATATGATCATCCCAAAACAATTTTTAACCACCATCAAAAGAACTGGTCTAGGTAAAAATTTATTTCAGGAAATGCGTTACGATTTGGAAGGAAAAGAAATTCCTGATTTTATCCTAAACAAAGCTCAATATCGTAATTCAAAAATCCTAGTCTCCCGTGATAATTTTGGTTGTGGATCTAGTCGTGAACATGCCCCATGGGCATTGACCGATTTTGGAATTCGCTGTATCATCGCCCCATCATTTGCAGATATTTTTTTCAACAATTGCTCCAAGAACGGCATATTGCCGCTTACGCTTACGCATGAGGAAGTTGATGAGTTGTTAGATTTAGCGAATGACGCGACAAACATCTTCACAATTAACCTTCTGAATCAAGAGGTGAGGGCGGGAAATAAAGTCTACAAATTTGAAATCGACGCCTTTAAAAAACATTGTTTGCTTGAAGGGCTTGATGATATAGGGCTAACTTTGCAACGTGAAAAAGAGATTTCTGCTTTCGAAGAAAGCAATCGCGGCACGACTCCGTGGCTTTATTAACAATTTTAATTCCTAAAACATGACCATTTTACAAGGGAAAAAAGGCCTGATTATGGGCGTTGCCAATAATCGTTCTATCGCTTGGGGCATTGCTGAAGAGGCAAGAAAATATGGCGCTGATCTAGCTTTTACTTACCAAGGTGAGGCTTTGCAAAAGCGTGTTGAGCCACTTGCTGCCTCTGTTGGATCCGACATCGTTCTTCCTTGTGACGTTACCGACCCCGCTTCTGTTAAAAAAACTTTTGAAGAGATTGACAAAAAATGGGGAAAATTAGATTTCCTCGTACACGCAATCGCTTACTCAGACAAAGAGGAATTACGAGGAAAATATCTCGACACAACTCCGGGTAATTTTACCAACACAATGAACATCTCAGCATTCTCGCTAGTTGCTCTTGCAAAAGAAGCTGAACCTTTAATGAAAAAAGCTGGAGGCGGAAGTATTATTACTCTTAGCTATTACGGTGCTGAAAAAGTAATGCCGCATTACAACGTAATGGGCGTTGCAAAAGCTGCCCTTGAAGCGAGCGTGCGTTATCTTGCGATGGATATGGGTAAGGACAATATTCGTGTGAATGCAATTTCTGCTGGTCCGGTAAAAACCCTTGCAGCTAGCGGGATTGGTGATTTTAGACTGATCTTTAAATGGAATGAATACAACTCTCCGCTGCGTCGTAACGTTACTCTGCAAGACATTGGTGGTGCTGGTGTTTTCCTTCTTTCTGATCTTGGAAATGGCGTGACCGGCGAAACCCTTCACGTTGATGCCGGTTACCACGTTGTTGGTATGAAGGCTCCAGATGCTCCAGATATTTCAATCGTAAAAGATTCTGACTAGATAGGATTTACGCAAAGCGAGTATCTAACTCATGTTCATTCGTCACAACCCATTCCTAATCATCATCTCGTCTCCGTCAGGCGCAGGGAAATCAACCCTGTGCCACATGATCATCCAAAACGATCCCCTGATAAAACTTTCCGTTTCAGTAACTACTCGTACAAAAAGAGCCAACGAGATTGACAAGCAACATTATCATTTTGTGAGTCGGGAAGAGTTTGATTTAATGAAAAAGAATGATGAATTTTTGGAAGATGCAACAGTATTTGAGCGCAGCTACGGCACCCCAAGAAACCTAGTTACTAGCGAATTAAAAAATGATAAATGCGTGCTGTTTGATATTGATTGGCAAGGCGCAAGGCAGATAAGAGAAAAATTTAATAGCGACGAAGTGGTATCGATTTTTATTCTTCCGCCATCAATGCAGGAATTGGAGAGAAGATTGAGCTCGCGCGCTCAAGATCCAGAAGAAGTGGTGCAGGATCGTATGACAAAAGCCCGTTCAGAGGTGAGTCATTTTAACGAATATGATTTTGTTCTAATCAACGACGATCTGAATAATAGCTACCAAAAAATCCGCTCAATCATTGAGGCGAAGAGGGTGTCCCGTCTAAACAAAGTAGACCTGAAGCAGTTTGTTGAGAAATTTTTTTAGGGATAGGTTCCTAGAGGGAATCTCTAAAAATTAGATTTTTTTTTAGAGATTTTTAGGCAACAAATTTTCGAGCAGGTAAGCGTACTCAGAGGTACGTGATCGCGAGAAAATTTGGTAACAACACAATTTACAAAAAAAAACAATTTTTAGAGGTTCCCTAGAGCGTGTCCCTAGAGATTCTTAGAGGCTCTTACTCAAACTTAACATCAACCTTCGTGATTTGTTTATCCAACTTCTTTAAAACTTCGTCAGAAATATCAAAATCATCTTTGTAATAAAGAGTTTGACCAGCTGGCACGATAACATCTAGACCTTTTTCGTTTGCGATATCAGCAATTATGTCTTTGATTTTATCATTAACCTTGCTCATCGCTTCCATTGAAGCTTTTTTCAGGCTATTTTGTTTTTTGTCGACGAAGGTTTTGAGCTCATCAACCTTCTTTTCAAAACCCACCACTTCTTTGTCGAAGGCGTCTTTAGAAAGAATGGTTTTTTTGCCTTCAATTCTTTTTTGTTCAGACTCAAGTTTAGATTGCTGCTTAGTCACTTCTTTTTGATATTCATCCTGTCTCTTACTCACCTTGTTTTGAATATCACGCATCGCAGAGGATTCTTTAACGATTTTTTCCACGTCTAAAATACCAACCCCAGCAGCATTAGCGGTAGAATTCGCAAAAAACAGCAAAAAAATTGCAGATGCGGTCAGAAGAATTCTTTTCATATTTTTTAAAATTGAGATTGGTTTTGATTTGGTAATGTTGTTTACAATCAGGACTGCACCGTTTCAAGTGGCAGGACTGCAAAAAGCTATTAACCAGACTTTTACTTTTCAACAGCAAGTTTGAGAGATGTTTTAAATTTGTTTTTTGGCAATGATTTTAAAGAACTTTTTTTTGCCGATTTGAAGGTTAAACTCTGATGAATTCGTGATCTGATGATTCAAATCCAAAACCTGTTCTCCATTAATTTTAATCGCTTTTCCCTCAATCAATTTTTTTGCTTCAGAATTTGATTCAACCGCGCCAATTTCACGTAAAATTTCGGTTAGTTTTTTACCGTTTTCTTCATTCAAAAAAATCTCTTTTTCTTCAAAAGCTGCAGAGTTTTTGGAGATAAAAATTTCGCGAGCTTTTTGCAAAACTTCATCCGCGATTTTTTCTCCATGGCAGATTTTCGTAGCCTCGAAGGCAAGAATTTCTTTGGCCTTGTTAATTCCCGAATCACAAAGCTTTTCTAAATTTTCGATTTCTTCGAGAGGTAAATCGGTGAAAAGTTTTAAAAATTTTCCAACATCACGGTCGTCGGCGTTGCGAAAATATTGAAAATAATCGAAAGGCGAAAGCATCGATTCATCCAACCAAACCGCGCCGTCAGCACTTTTGCCCATTTTTGCGCCGTTGGCGGTGGTGAGAAGCGGGGAGGTTAAGCCGAATGGCTTATTAGGTTCTTTTTCATCGCTCCACTGGGCTTCATCAAAAAACCCCTCATCCCAAAATGTAAGCTTAGGATTCTTTCTGCGAATTAACTCCACCCCATTCACAATATTTCCCCACTGATCTGAGCCCCCAATCTGTAAGCGACAAGAGCGTCCATGCTTTGTTTTTCCCTCTTCACCATTTAGAGCGTAAAAGTCGTAAGCTTGCAGTATCATGTAGTTAAACTCGAGGAAAGAAAGCTCTTGATCACGCCCCAATCTTACCTTCACCGAGTCAAAGCTAAGCATGCGATTAATTGAAAAATGGCGACCGATGTCGCGAAGGAAGTCGATGTAGTTGAGCTCTTTTAGCCAGTCGTTATTATTGACTAGAACTGAGCCATTTGCGCCTTCAAAACTAATAAATTTCTCTAAAGTTTTTTTGATTCCAGAAAAATTTTCTTGAATAGCAGCTTCGTTCAAAACTTTTCGCGCCTCATCCTTTCCACTAGGATCACCAATTTTCGTTGTTCCTCCCCCAAGCAAAACAAGAGGCTTGTGACCATGTTTTTGTAGTAGGCGCAGAATCATGATTTGAACCAGGCTTCCAGCATGAAGTGATTTTGCGGTGCAGTCGAAGCCGATGTAAGCAGTAATTGATTCTTTCGCCATTAACTCATCCAGCTCGTGTAAATGCGTAGCTTGGGCAAAAAATCCGCGGGCAGAAAATTCTTGTAAGAAAGGTGATTTGAAACTCATAAAACGAATTTGATTCAACATGCCGGTATCGGGGATCCCCGCAAGGCAGGGCGCGACACGGGTTGCGTAAAAATACAAAATATTTATTTTTGGAAAATCGCGATGTAGTTAACGTTGACCTCTTCTACCATTTTCCACTCATCCTTTAAAATATTGTAAGAAAAGCCTGTAATGGATTTTAAAGTAAGACCATGTTTTTCAGCAGATTCATTCAACTCGGAAGGTTTTACAAACTTTTCCCAATTGTGAGTTCCAGCTGGAAGCCAGCGCAATAAGTATTCCGCAGCAAATTTTGCCAAGACAAGAGATTTTGGGGTTCTGTTAATTGTTGCTACGAATAAAATTCCTCCTGTTTTTACAAGGTCAGAACAGCTTTTAATAAATAGTTCAACATCTGCTACATGCTCAATGATCTCTAAGGCTAAAACCACATCAAATTTTTTTTCACTCTTCGCCATCTCTTCCACAGAGCTAACTAAATATTCAATTTTTAGTTCAGATTTCTTCGCATGAATTTTGGCGATTTGAATATTTTTTTCCGAAGCATCAATCGCAGTAACATTTGCTCCAATTCTTGCTAAGGGTTCTGAAATAAGGCCTCCACCGCAACCAACATCTAAAATATCCAGATTAGAAAAAATACTTTTCTGCTCACTGATGATGGCTTCTGATTTGGAAAGATGGTCAAGAATTTTTTGACGAATGAAGGAGATTCTGATCGGATTGAACTTGTGTAAAGGTTTGAATTTTCCTCTCTCGTCCCACCATTCATCGGCAATAATTGAAAATTTTTTTACTTCGTTTTCGTCAATTGTTGAGGTCATTTTTGAGTTTATTTAGAATGAGGTGGTACGTTCTCGTTAAGTTTACTTGATGTCGGTAATGTTGTGGTGCTGCCTGGATAGGTAGCTTCGAAAGGAGGGTTGATGCTGAAAAAACCTGTCTCGCGGGTTAGCTTGGTGGGAGTATCGTTGGAAGGATTCCCTACGTTTGGCAACGCCACCCCTTCGGAAGTAGGGAGATTTTCTTTCTCCTTACCTATGGGGGCTGTCACAAATTCCGCATCTTTCTCGATTCCTGACAGGTCGCTTTCTAATAAAGTTGATTTGCGACAATCCTTTAAGTCATCGGTAATACTAAAAAACCGGACACCATTTTGCTCGATTTCTTCAGGCATATTTTACACCAACCTCCAGGCAGTTTCATCTGCAAATAAGCCGCGTAACATTTTATTGTTGATTCCGTGACCCGCTTTGTAAGCATTAAAATGCCCAATGATTTGATGTCCAGCCAAGTAAATATCTCCAATAAAATCGATTACTTTGTGTCTAGCAAATTCATCCGGATAGCGCAGACCGCCTTCATTCACAACGCCTTCATCATCAATTAGAATTGCATTATCCAAAGACCCGCCTTTAGCCAATCCCATTTTATGCATTTGCTCAATTTCATTTTTAAAACCGAATGTACGAGCCCTTGAAATATCATGTTTGAAAGAGATCGATCCTGAATTGTAATCGAACCTTTGTTGCTGAATTTTTTTGTGATTGAAGTCGATTGTAAGGCTTAAAGAAAATTCTTTTGCTGGTTCAATTTCCACAAATTTATCGCCCTCTTCGAAGCGAAATTTTTTTAGAATTTCAATTACTTGACGAGGTTCTTCCTGGATGGTAACGCCTGCGCATTCAAGTAAGAATATGAAAGGCTTAGAGCTCCCATCCATTATTGGTACTTCAGCAGTGTCAATATCTACAAAAAGATTGTCGATTCCGCAACTCCAGATCGCAGCCGTCAGATGCTCTATTGTTGAAACCTTAATCCCAAATTCATTAGCAATAACCGTGCCAAGGTTTGTCATTACTACATTTTTGTAGTTGGCACAAATGATTGATTTTTCTTTTTCTACGTCCGTTCTTCTGAAAACTATTCCTGTATTTGCGGGTGCTGGAAGTAGCGTCATTGTTACTTTTAGACCATTATGCAAGCCGATGCCGTTGCAGCTGATTTTGCCACTAATTGTTTTTTGCGAAATTGAATTCATTGCTAATTTTCTAAAAATTTTTCTTTCAATTCCATCATTGTGATACAAGTTTTTGCAGCGAAGCCGCCCTTGTTTTTTTTCTGAGGATCAGCTCTTTCTATGGCTTGAGTCTCATTTTCAACGGTAAGAATTCCGTAGCCTATTGCTAATTTCTTTTTGATGGCAAGTTTGTTAATACCGCGAGCGCTCTCGAGGCATACGTAATCGTAATGACTAGTTTCGCCGCGAATCACGCAACCAAGGGTTACGTAGCCATCATATTTTTTACTTTCGTAGGCAAAAGAAATCGCGGCAGGAATTTCAAATGCACCAGGAACCGTGATCACTTCGTATTCCAACCCATGCTTTGTAAGTTCTGCAACTGCGCCCTCAAGCAAAAGTTTTGAAATTTCTTCGTAAAAAACCGCCTGAATAATTAAAACCCTGAAAATTAAAACTTTTTCTGACATCATATTTTTAATCCCCCCAATATTCTTAATTTGTTTAAAAAAACTTCATGCAACAAGACTTTTATCTAACAAAAAAATTGCCACCTTACATCTTTGCTGAAATCTATCAGCTTAAGCAGGAGGCCGCTGCACGTGGTGTTGAGATTTTAGATTTTGGTATGGGAAATCCTGACTCTGCGCCGCCAGAGCATGTGATGGAGCGTTTGTCAGAACTTTCTAAAAATCCAAAATTATTTGGCTACTCTGTAACTGGAGGAGTCGATGTTTTAAAAAAATCTCTCTGTGATTACTACCAACGCCGCTTTGCTGTTGATCTTGATTGTAAATCAGAAACCCTTGTCACCATTGGTGCGAAAGAAGGTATTGCCAGCCTGGCCACCGCAATTTCTGATGACAAAAATTACATCTGCGTTGCTAGTCCATCCTATCCAATTCATACTTTTGCTTTCGTTATTTCTAAGAGCAATACCAGTCACATTGACGCGATTTCCGGCGCAGATTTTTTAACGAAATTCAAGATTTACGTAGAATCTGCAGCAAAAAAACCAGTCGCCGTAATAGTGAGCTTTCCTTGCAACCCAACTACGGAAATTGTCGGACTAGACTTTTACGAAGAGCTCGTCGCTTTCTGCAAACATCACAAAATCTACATCATTTCTGACATCGCCTATTGCGAACTCTACTTTAACGAAAAAGACAAACCGCATTCGATCTTAGAAGTTAAAGGCGCAAAAGACATTGCAATCGAATTCTCTTCGGTAAGCAAAAGCTATTCAATGGCCGGATGTCGTGTTGGATTTGCAGCGGGAAACCCAACTTTGATTAGCGCGCTCTACAAAATAAAATCCTATTTAGACTACGGATCATTTACTCCGCTACAACTTGTAGCCGCTGAAGCTCTGTCAGAAAAAAGTGACGAATATTTAAAAAACTTACGCCAACTTTATAAAACACGCGGTGAATTTTTGGTAAATTTACTTGACAAAGAATTGGGTTGGAAGGTTGAAATGCCTAAGGCCAGCATGTTTGTGTGGACAAGGCTTCCAAAGCAATTCTCCCACCTAACCTCGTTTGATTTTGCGAAGAAAATGATTGAAGAAGTTGGTGTCGCAATGTCCCCGGGAAGTAGCTTTGGTGTTAACGGAGAGGGTTTTGTTAGATTTTCTTTGATTCACAATGAAGAGAATATGAACAAAGCAGTGAGCAGAATAAAGAGTTTGTAAACCAAATTTAAGTCCAAATGTCTCAAAAAAATCATCCAAATCGTCATCCGAAAATCTCACACCATTCTCGCCTTATTCATCGAGAAGGTCGTGGACTCTCAATTAAGCGCAGTGGAATTAAAAGAATTACCCGCAGTGATTTTTACGTGCAAACACTTGGTACCAGCTGGTTAAGGCTCATTCTTCTAATCATCTCTCTTTACATTTTAGTAAACTCAGCATTTGCAGCGCTCTACTTGCTTGAAGATGGAAGTATTGAAAACGCTCGCCCTGGATCCTTCCTCGATGCGTTCTTTTTTAGTGTGCAAACTTTAGCAACGATTGGATACGGAAAAATGGCGCCAGCCACAATTTTTGCTAATATTTTAGTTTCAGTTGAAGCCTTAGCTGGCCTTGCTGGATTGGCCGTTGCAACTGGTGTTATTTTTTCAAAAATATCACGACCAAGTGCCAGAATTTTATTTGGAAGCAGCGCTCTTATTTCGCCACATCATGAATTTAATTGTCTCGCAATTCGTTTGGGAAATTTACGTACCAGTCAAATTGCTAATCCAACAATAAAAATAGATTTAATCTGGGATGAGATTTCAAAAGACGGAGTAAAAAGAAGAGCTTTTCACGACCTAAAACTTATTCGGAATAATGTGCCACTCCTGATGCCAAGTTGGACAGTGAGGCATAAAATCAGCAAAGAAAGCCCACTGTTTGGTGTAGAAAAAGAAATACTCAAACGTAAAAATATTGAAATAATAATTTCATTGGTTGGCTTTGACGAAACTCTTTCGCAGACCGTTCATGCTCACCATTCTTACATTGCCAATGAAATCACTTTTGGTGGTCACTTTGTAGACATCATCAGTTGGGACAGGAAAGGCCGTGTTCACGTCAATTACAAAGATTTTCACAAGATTAAGTCTGAAGTGGATTCAGCCCAAATCCGTCATTAGAATCACCAGCGCGGGAAGGGAGATATTCTCCCTTCCCAACGTTCACTTAATTTTCAAATCATTTATTTGCATTTTTTGCGAAAACATTCGGAAGGGTCTGGTTGTGTATGCAGCAAGTCTAATCAACCGTCCCCGCCATCAACTTCTTCCTCTCCTTCCAATCTGGCAAACATCTTTCAACAATCGTGTAGAACCGCTTATTGTGCCGTCTCTCAATTAAATGAACAAGCTCATGTACCACGACATATTCCAAACAGACGATTGGTTTTTTGGCGAGCTCTAAGCTGAGTGTGATGTTACGAGTTGTGATGTTGCAGGTGCCCCAACGACTTTTCATGTTGCGAATTGCAAAGCCGCTCGACTTTACTTTTAAGAAAGTTTCCCACTTCTCAACTAATTCTGGAATTATGATTTGCAGCTCTTTGCGGTAAAAGTTTTGCAGTAATTTCTCTCTCTGCTTAAGGCTACTATTTGGTTTAATTGTGAAGATTAAAGTTGAATCCCCTAGAGTTTGATTCTTCTCAATTTTATTTCTTCCCTGAAGTTCAACAAGTCCTACTACGTAAGGCTTCCCAAAAAAATAATGAACCTCTCCGTCAAGAATTTGCTGCTGCAATTTTGGAGGTTTCGATTCGATTCGAACCAAGTGTTTTTTAATCCAATCGATCTTCGAAATAATGAATGACTTTACTTTCGCCTCACTAACTTTTTCCGGCGCCGATGCCCTCACCTTGGAATTGCGACCATTAATGCCAATGCGCAAAGCTCTAATTTTTTTATGCGCTACCGTAATTTCAATTCCGTCAATGTTGATTGCGTAAGATCTAAGAGTTTTTGCCCGAAGACGTTTCGTAAAAAATTTTTTCAAAATTATTTGTAATTTTTGTAGGTATCCGTTCTTACTTTTCTTCTTTCAACTCCCGCCAAGGATTGCTGACTCGGCTCCGCCCCCCGGCGCGGGAAATGTGCGAAACGACTTCAGGAACCTCTTCAGGGAACCTCTAAAAATTAGATTTTTTTGAAGTTCCATTCAACCTTTTAAATGGTTGAGTTGATCAACAATCGCCACAACGTAATTCGAAGCCGCGTCTTTGCTGAATTCGGAATAGAGCAAAGGCTCAATCAATTCAATTTCCATCACGAGAATTTTTTCTTTTGCGGAAAGAAGATCGACGCGTGCGTAAAGCAAATCGAAAGGTAAAGAATCGACAATTTTTTGTGAGAATTCGAGAAGATATTTAACTTCGCTTGAGGTGATGTCGATGGCGCTAACAACTGCCCCTTGCCTGATTCCAGCACGAAAATCATTTTTGCCAGGAACTTTCAAAACTGCGTGACTGAATTTTTTGTCGAAGAATAAAAAAGAAAATTCTCCGCGAGAAATTTCATCTTCCATGAACTCTTGGATGATTAGCCCCGAGTGTTGTAAAACCTGACTAAAATCAGGTTTTTGTTTTTCTAAATCCTTCAACGCAAAAACAAAAGTATTGGCTGAGCCTGCGGAAATAGTGGGCTTGAAGATTGCTTTGCGCCAATTTTTTTGGAGCAATTCGGCAAAAGGAATTTGCTGATTTTGTTTTACCCAAATCGTTTCAGGAATTGAAAAGTCAAACCGATCAATTTCTTGAAGATAGGTTTTGTCCATATTCCACCTGATTGCAGGTAGGGGATTAAAAACTTTTGTTGCGACAGGCTCAAGGCTGACAAGCCAAGAGTTAAACTTCACGAAATGCTGATGGTAACCATCAACGCCATTCACGACGATGAGATCAAATTCGGATAAATTTTTTGATGGCTCGTCAAGCCAGGAAACAAGCTCAACTGCGACATTGTGATGCTTGGCTAGAATCGCCGTAAAGTTAGAAACTTCTTCGTAAATTTTATTTTTATTAGTGACTATCCAGGCGATTTTTTTCATGTTTGTTGAGTGGTTATTTTCTCCACGCTTGGAACCCGAACTGAAGAAAGCAAAGTAATTTCCAAGGCTTTCTGGAACATGTCTTTAAATTCAATAAATTAGCGGTAGCCATCCTAAGTTGAACTCCCCCCACCAAGCGCGGGAAGGGACATATTCTCCCTTCCCAACGTTTGCTAATTTTAAAATCATTCATTTGTATTTCTTGCGGAAACATTCGGAAGGAGTAAATACCCATTCCAGCCCTGGGAAATGAGGTTCGTGAGACCACTTCCTGCACAGATTGGTAATTGTCTTACGACCTCAACCCGCGCCAATGCTCAATCGAGGTCGAGGGAGGATTCAAATTCGTCAAACCGACCCCTCACGAGGCCTTGTCTTTACTGAATCAAGAAAAAAAACAAAAAGTGAACGCCGGCGTTCACTTTTCAAAAAAATACAAAAAATGCAAAAAAAGAAAATCTCACAAATCACCTTAAACAATTACACTGGACTCCTCACAAAAATTCAGAAACACATTTCCGAAACACAGAGCAACATCCTCAACAGCGTTACTAGAGAAAAAGTAGTAATGGGTTGGAAAATCGGCAAAGTGGGTGGATTCAATCTTCCAGCGCAACCAAATTCATCGTTTTAGTTTTATAAAAAACCTCAAAAGGAGTTCTAAAATTTAAACATTTTCTTGGCTGGTGATTCACGATATTTTCAACTTGGTTTGCAAGCTCTTGAGTTAAAAGTTTATGGTCAAATGATTTTGGTAAAACCCTTCTGATCCTGCCATTAAAATTCTCAACCCCTCCTTTCTGCCAAGGGGAGTGAGGATCGCAGAAATAAGTATTTATTCCCAACTTCTCATGTGAACAAAATTCAGTTCCACGATCAAAGGTAATCGATTCAACTGAAGTTCTTGGTAATGATTTAAAGGTTCCATTAATGCCGCCAACAACACTAGCTGTAAGCTTGCTTCCATTACAAACTAGCTTAG
>CAMDJN010000041.1 GCA_945900795.1 Rickettsia typhi
ATATCTCTTAACAAATTCCGTCATTACACAACCAAGATTTGCTTCGCAGTAACGATTTTCTGAAACGTAGCGGTAATTGATGATGTTGGGATTCTTTCCAAATGTCAGTGCCAGACATTCCTCAACTGTCCAGTAGTCTGCTTTGATCCAGTGGGCGTAGTCCGCATTCATTTTGTCTTGATGAAATAAATCGTTTTCAATCCTCGTTATTTCTTGCTTGTGCAGCTCGTCAATTTCTTGTTTTTCTGCCTCGTAAAGTTCGTTTAGCCTCTCATCTGGCAGTGATTCTAACTCTTCGCGATAAATGCTGGCTAAGTCAGCCTCATCTTTTGGCTTTGAAAAAATGCTTAATTTCTTATCGTGAGCGCCTGACAATTCATCCGCAATTTCGCGGAATCTTGCAGCTCGGTTCAGACTTAGAGCTTTGGCTGAGATGTGAGGAAATTTCCGAAAGACTAGTTTGTCTATTATTGCCGCTTTCGGGATTTGTGGTTCATAGCTTCCTGATATGCTTGTCATGATTTATTTTTCTTTTATTTTTTTTCTAAAAAATCTCCCCACCACTGCATCATCTGCCTGCGCTCTGGCAAGTATTGCGCGCTATTGTAGGAAGCTCGAATTTTATTTCTTTCGCCATGAGCAAGTTGACGCTCGATGACATCGGGGCGGAAGTTGTTTTCGTTTAGGATGGTTGAGGCTGTGCCGCGAAAGCCGTGTGCTGTTGCGATTCCGCGATAGCCCATGCGATACATGGCGAAGAGCAGCGTGTTTTCGCTGATGAATTGGCTAGGTTTTATGCGATTTGGAAAAGCAAATTCACGGTTACCGTTGAGGCTTTGCAGCTCTTTCAGAATTTTCAGTGCTTGTTTGGAAAGTGGCACAATGTGTTCGACCCGCATTTTCATTCTTTCTGCAGGAATGCGCCATTCCTCTTTTGTAAAATCAATTTCCTCCCATCTCGCACCTCGTAATTCTGTAGTGCGCACGAAGGTCAGTAATAAAAGTTTTAAGCCAAGTTTGGTTTGAAATTCACCATCGTAATTTTCGAGTTTTCGTAAAAATTCCGGCAAATCTTTTTCTTCAAATTTAGCGAAATGTTGACGCTTTCTAGTCTTGAGTGCTCCTTGTAAATCAGCGGTGATGTCACGCTCTGCCTTCCCTGTTGCGATGGCGTAGCGAAAAATTTGTCCACATGTTTGACGCATTTTTTTAGCGATGTCCAAAGCGTCTCGGCTTTCGATTTTCCTAAGTGCAGCAAGTAATTCGGGAGGGGTGATTTGACTGATAGGGCGAAATCCAACCATCGAAAAAATATCTTTTTCCAAGTTTTTTATCACGGTGTTGCAATAACGCTCTGTCCAGATTTCGACTTGCTTAGAATGCCATTCGCGAGCAACTGCTTCAAAGGAATTTTCTGAGTTAATGGCGCGGGTGAGTTTGACTAATTTTTTTTCTTGCGAGGGATCGATGCCATCTTTGATTTGCTTGCGGGCTTCGTCTCTTTTTTCGCGAGCTGCTTTGAGCGAAACTTCAGGATAAACCCCGAATGCCAATTTTTTTTCTTTACCAACAAAACGATATTTCAAACGCCAATACTTGCTGCCGTTTGGTGCAACTTCAAGATAAAGACCTTTTTCATCTGAGGCTTTGTAGGGTTTATTAGCTGGTTGCAGCGCCTTACATCTGATGTCGTTTAATGGCATAAATTGGGGGCTCTAGTTTTGATTGGAAGATATGAGCCACCTAAAATGCCCCCTAAAAAAGCGGGATGTCAATGGATTTGTTTGGATTGTGTTGGACTAGAAACTGCTGAGAGAGCTTGATTTGACTGGCTAAACTGGACATCTTTGGACTGTGCCAACGCTGGGGTTGGCGGATGGGGTGAGATTCGAACTCACGGTAGGAATGAACCTACGGCAGTTTTCAAGACTGCTGCCTTAAACCGCTCGGCCACCCATCCATAAAAAAAATCATGCCGGAGGAAGATCCACCGCTTTTGGCATCGGAGGAGCATCCATCTGTTGTTAGAGGTTTTTATTAGATTAAAAAAACTTAACTTTCAAAAAACGTAAATATGAAAAAGTGGCGGGAGTGACGGGACTCGAACCCGCGACCTCTTGCGTGACAGGCAAGCGCTCTAACCAACTGAGCTACACCCCCACAATTTCACTGCTAAAATGGTGCAAGACCGGATTTTGTTAGCACACAAAAAACCTGGTGGGTGATGACAGGCTCGAACTGCCGACCCTCTCCTTGTAAGGGAGATGCTCTACCAACTGAGCTAATCACCCTTCGCAAAAAACCCCTACACAAAATTTTTGCGTAGGGGTTTTAAAGAATTACTTTACAGAATCTTTCAATGCTTTTCCAGCAGCGAATTTAACGCGCTTAGAAGCTTTGATTTGGATTTCTTTTCCAGTTTGTGGATTACGTCCTTTTCTAGCAGCAGTTTTAACTACTTTAAAAGTTCCAAATCCAATCAAGGTAACAACGTCACCTTTTTTAAGAGCCTTAGCAACGGTTTTTAGAAAAGATTCTAAAAAAGCACCAGCATCTCTTTGTGAAAGGTCGGTTTGATTAGCAATTTCTTTGATTAAATCTGTCTTGTGCATTTTGTTAACCAGAATTATTGATATTTTAAGAAGAAAAAAAACAGGCAAGAAACCAACACTGGTGCGGGTTCGCAAGCAAGTCGCCGGCGGAAGCTAAATTTAAAAAAATTGAAAGCAACTAAATAAGTTAAAATATTTTTTAACCCTCTAAGCGTTGTCCAATCTGGGTTTGGATTGTAAAAAAATATTTTTTTCTGTAACAATATAACATAATTTTTGATCGTAACAATCTATCGGAACCTTACTCTTAGCCATTTGAATGGCGTAAGCCAATCCAATTGTGATTATATTTGGATTTCTTCTTTTTAAAAATTCTATAGTACGATCAAAGAATCCACCACCGGCGCCAAGCCTTGATAAATCTTTGTCGAAGGCTAGTAAAGGAATCAGCAAATAATCAGGAAAAACTTTTTTTTCGGAAACTGGTTCAAGAATAAAATTATATAGATCGCTCTTGATGAAGCTTTGATTTTGCTCGGCCAGAACGAATTCAAGGTGATGATGTTTTTTGATAATTTTTGGATAGGAAAATGTGACATGATTTTTGCTGAAGTAATCTGCGATCACGTCAGTTCTGACTTCATTACCGTATGGTAAATAAATAGAAAAAATTTTATCAGAATTATTTTTATAAATTTTTGGTAATAAATTTTTAATAAAATTTTGATTTATTTCTGTAGATTTTTTTTGAACATCTTCGCCACTCAAAGCAGACCTCTTCTCGTTGTAAAGCTTTCTTAAATTCGATTTGTTACCATCTAGTACCATCTAATAATTCTGAATTTTTCTGGTAAGTTTTTCAATATAATCAGAAATATTTTCCATGGTTTCGCTTATTGAATCATACAAATCTTGATCGTTGAGCTTATCGTTATCTTCGAAGCTACCGTCAGCAGTTCTAGTCTCTCCATCTTCCGCCCTCTCTAACTCCTCTTCAATCATCAAAGCCGCGGCAACCAACATAGTTTTCTCATCAACACCGCGAAAATGCAGGGACAGCTTGTTAATTCTTTGGTTTAATTTTTCTGCTAAATGTAGAATTTTTTCTTTTTCTTTCTCTTTGCAGGAAATTATATATTTGGATTTCCCGACCGAGATCTCGATTGTCATCTTATTTGTTTATTACCTCTTCAAGCCTTGTTAGATCTGATTCTATAGCGTTAATTAAGACATGATTCTGGTCATAAATTTCAGACATCTTTTTCGTCAAAAAAGTATTTCTTTCTCTTGTAAAATCTGTTTCTTTCTCAATTTCTACTAATGTTTTTTGTAAATTATTCATCTCAGAAATCAGATTCTGAATCGTAACTGACTGCTCGATAATCCTCACTTGCTGGTCCATTGCCCCAGAATCATTATAACCACCAATTCTAGCCTGAATCTGCGAAGATTCATGCAGCTTATCTTTTATCACTTCTTCAAGTTGAAGAAGTGCATCTGACAGTCTTTGTCGCGCTTTTTCGAACCTAGTTTCTGCAATTGATTTGGTCATTTAACTTCTGTAGTCCTTGTTAATTTTGATGTATTCCTCATTTAGATCGCAAGTCCACACAACCGCGCTATCATTGCCAATTCCTAGACTCACAGAAATTTTTACCTCAGAATTTTTAAGATATTCATGTACGGTTTTTTCGATGTAATTAGGATGTTTTGCTCCATCTTTTGTAAGCTGAAATTCACCAATTTTTACGATAATTTTTTCTGGAGATGTTTCGTTGCAAGATTTGCCAACCGCCATTACAATTCTTCCCCAGTTAGGATCAGCGCCAGCAATCGCAGTTTTAACCAGTGGAGAATTTGCGATAGCAAATGCTACCACCCTCGCCTGTTCTTCATTTTTTGCATCAACAACCTCCACCTCAATTAACTTTTTTGCTCCCTCGCCATCAACCACGATCATCTTTGCTAGGCCAAGAGCAACGCTATTTAAAGATAGCTTAAAGTCGTAAAGATTTTTGTCAGATGGATCAAAAATTTCTGCATTTCCAGCCTCTTTTGTAGCGAATAATAAAACCGTATCATTCGTTGATTGATCTGAATCGACCGTGATTGCGTTGAAGGTTTTCTTAGTAACTTCTTTAAGCAAAATTGAAAGTGCTTCAGAGGAAATATTGGCATCGGTAAAAATGTAACCAAGCATCGTTGCCATGTTAGGAGCAATCATTCCGGAGCCTTTTGCGAAGCCAATTATTGAGATTTTTTTTCCAGCAATTTCACAAGTTTTTTGGATTAATTTTGGCTTGGTATCTGTAGTAAGAATTGCTTTTGAAGCCTTGTCCCAAGATGAATCATCAGACGCAGAATTCTTTATCATTGCAGGAATTGCAGAGGTAATAAGTTCGACATTTAACTCCTCCCCAATTACTCCGGTCGAAGAAATAAATACCTCTTCTGCTTTACACCCAAGCTCATTTGCAACTTTTTTAGCAGTTAGTAAAACCGCTTCTTCTCCAACCTTTCCGGTAAATGCATTAGCATTTCCAGCATTTACTACCAATGCCCTAGCTCTTCCATTTACAATATTCTTTTTACACCAAGTAACCGATGCTGCGGGCATTGAGGATTGGGTAAAAACTCCAGCAACACTCACTGACTTGTCGAATGTTACGAGAAGAAGGTCGTCCCGATTTTTATATTTTATTCCGCAATTTATGGTTGCGATTTTGATGCTTTTAAACATGTTTTTTAACGACTTATTTTGGGCCTTATTAGATGGAGGTTTGTACGTCCCGAGCTACTGAATGTGAATGTTGGTACGTCCTAATCGTTTTTGATTTTACTGGCGAACTCATGAATTCTTATTGTCGTAGCAAGAACGAGTTTCTTAACATCTTTTTCTTTTAAGAAATTTTCATCAATTTCTTTGACAATTGAAGAGCCGATAACCACGCCATCAGCGCCAATTCTAGAAAATTCTTCTGCTTGCTTCGGAGTTTTAATTCCAAAACCAATCACGATAGGTAGGTCCGAAACTTCGCGTAAATTTTTTAAGTTTTTTTGATTTTCAGCAATATCTGCAGACTTAGTGCCCGTAATTCCCATCATTGAAACCAAATATAAAAATCCACTAGCATTTTTAACAATTTGCTTTGCCCGATCTTGCGATGTTGCGGGTGCAATGAGACGAACAAAATCAAGATTTGTTTTAGAAATGTCAGGAAGAATTTCGCTCTCTTCTTCGAGAGGAAGGTCAACTATCAAAACTCCGTCGAAGCCTGATTTTTCTGCATCTGCGAAGATTTTTTTAATCCCATATTTCAAAATCGGATTGTAGTAACTCATTAACATCAGCGGAGTTTTTTTATCACTTTTTCTAAACTCTTGTGCCATTAAAAAAGTTTTTGCGAGAGTCATCCCGGTAGCAATAGCGCGCTTAGCTGCATTTTCAATAATTGGACCATCTCCTGACGGATCAAGGAAAGGTGCGCCAATTTCAATGATGTCGCAACCTGCCTGAGGCAAAGATTTAAGCACCTCAAGCGACGTTTCATAATTTGGATCTCCAGCGCAAATGTAACCAACAAAGGCGCATTTTTTTTGCTCTTTTAGCTCTCGAAATTTTTGTTCAATTCGTTTCATTTTGTTTTTTCTTTTTGGAACAAAGCATGTACACTTTGGGTTTTAGGAACAATCCTTTAGATCTAAACAAGACAACAATTCTGGGTTTACCAGTGTAGAAATGTCTCCAAAATCTTTTTCTCCTGCGACAATTTTTTTCAAAATTCTACGCATAATTTTTCCGGAACGCGTTTTTGGTAAATCGTCAACGATATAGATTTTATCTGGTTTAGCGATTGCTCCAATTTCTTTTTGAATGAGTAAAGTAATCTCATTTTTTAGCTTTTTTTGATCATCAGTAAAAGCTTTTTTTCTGATTATAAAAGCGTAAATCCCTTCACCCTTAATTTCATGCGGATAACCAATTACCGAGGATTCGCTGACTTGCTCATGCATGTTAATTGCATTTTCAATTTCGGCTGTACCAAGACGATGACCTGAAATTTTTATTACGTCATCAACGCGTCCGATGATACGAAATAGCCCGTCAGCACTACGGAAAGCACCATCGCCAGCAAAGTAATATCCTAAAAATGTGGCGAAGTAAGTTTGATAAAATTTTTGATGATCGCCCCAAATACCACGTGCTAACCCAGGCCAGGCCTGCTTAAAACATAGATTACCAGTTTTATCACTTTCTACAATCTCCATCCCTTCTTCATCCAGAAGAGTTGGTACAATTCCTGGCAAAGGTAAGCCAGCAAAAGTTGCACGACTTTCGGTAACTCCGGCCAGTGATGAAATTAAAATTCCACCAGTTTCAGTTTGCCACCAAGTATCAGAAATTGGACATTTTTTCTTACCAACTTTTTCAAAATACCATTGCCAGGCCTCGTGGTTAATTGGCTCTCCAACGGTTCCAAGGGTAGTTAGAGAAGACATTTTAAATTCGTTAACAAACTCGTCACCTTTCTGCATTAAAGATCTAATTGCCGTCGGAGCTGTGTAAAAAATATTGACCTGATGCTTTTCAATTACTTCCCAAAATCTTGAAGCTGTGGGATGGGTTGGAATTCCTTCAAACATCAAGCTGGTTGCGCCGCATAAGAGCGGTCCGTAGATCAGGTAAGAATGTCCAGTTATCCAGCCGATATCGGCACTGCAAAAAAAGATTTGACCAGGTTCGTATTGGAAAACATTTTGAAAGGAATAGCCGGCATATGTCATGTAGCCACCTGTTGTGTGTATCAGACCTTTGGGTTTTCCTGTTGAGCCGGAAGTGTAGAGAACAAAAAGTGGATGTTCAGCATCCAGCGCTACAGCTTCATGTTTGGTGGAATGTTTCGGCACTTCATCTTGCCAGATTAAGGTAGAAGAAGATGGGGCAGAAGGTGCGCTATTCTTTCTGCGATAAACTACGACCTCTTCAACTGAAATACATTCTTTTAAAGCTTCAGCAACAATTTCGTAGAGTTCGATTTTTTTCTCACCACGGAAAAGTAAGTCAGCAGTAATAATTATTTTTGCACCACAATCTTGAATTCGACCCGCAAGAGCTTTAGCAGAAAATCCTGCGAATACTACACAATGAACCGCACCAATTCTAGCACAAGCTAGCATTGCAATCGCACTTTCTGGAATCATCGGCATGTAAATACAAACTCGATCTCCAGATTTAATTCCTCGCGAAATAAGAAAATTAGAAAATTGGCAAACTTTTTCGTGAAGTTCTTTGTAGGTAATTTTTTGAGTTTTTTCTTGCGGATCGTTTGGTTCGTGAATCAACGCGATTTGATCTGGAATTGTTGCCAGATGACGATCCAAACAATTGTAGGAAAGGTTTGTTGTGGCACCTTTAAACCACTCAATTCTAGCTTCTTTAAAATCACAATTCGAAACCATTTCCCATTTTTTAAACCAAGTAAATTCTTCAGCAATTTCTGCCCAAAATTTGTCTGGATTGGTAATGGATTTTTGATATTCTTCATCACGTTGTTTTGGTGAGGAGATTTTGAATGTCATACTTCTGTGATTGTTATTTTCATCGACTCCACATGGGAGGTGCTTGAGAATATGTTTGAGTGGTTTACTCTACCGCTTCTTCTTCCGCAATCTCGTCCGGCAGAATTTTTTCTGAGATTGTCTTAAGATTTTTTGTAGTTTTTATTCCGAGTTTTCGTAAATTTTCAGCTCTGGAAATCAAGTTTCCCTTGCCGGAATTTAACTGTTTTACTGCTTCCTCATAGGCGTTTTGAGCACTTCCTATTTGTCTTCCAACTTTCTCCATCGATTCCACAAAGCCGATAAATTTATCGTAAAGATTTCCGGCTTGACGAAGAATTTCTGCTTGATTTTTGCTTTGCTCTTCTCTTCGCCACAAGTCATTTACCAATTTCAAACACACGATTAAATTGGTTGGAGAGGTAAGTAAAATTCTTTTTTGATAAGCGTAATTCCAAAGTTGTGGATCAGCTTGAATAGCAGCTAAATAAGCTGGCTCTATTGGAATGAACATCATGGTGAAATCAAGCGAAGCATCTAAGTCATCATATTTTTTTTCGCTTAAAATTTCGATGTGATTACGAATTGAGGAAAGGTGATCCTTGAGATGAAATTCCTGCATTGCCAAATTTTCTGCTGAGCAAAATTTTTCGTAAGCAGTTAGAGAAGTCTTGGAATCGATGATTACAGCACGTTCATTTGGGAGTTTAACAATAAAATCTGGACGAAGATTTTTGTCGTCTTCACCCTTGATGTTTTCTTCGCGTAAATAATGCACATCACAAATCAGACCGGAATTTTGTAAAATAGTTTCCAGAATCATTTCACCCCAGTTGCCTTGCTTTTTATTTTGTCCTTTCAGGGCGCTAGCGAGATTATTGGCTTCAGAGCTTATTTTGTTTGTTTCGAGCAGTAAATTTTTGACTTGCTCTTCGAGAGAAAATCTTTGCTTAGATTCTTTGTCGTAGGTTTCTTCAACTCTTTTTTTGAAGCTTTCGATATTTTCTCCTAATGGCTTTAGAAGTGCTTCGATGTTGATTTTATTGGATTCAGTAAATTTTTTTGACTTCTCGTCAAGAATTTGATTGGCAATGTTTTGGAATTGGATTTGTGAGGTTTTGTGTAGTTCTAAAATCTCTTGTTTTCTCGCCTCGTTAAGATCTATCAACTCTTGTTTTTGAGTTTTTAACTTTTCCTCTAACGCTACTTTTTCTGCCTCGATGCGACTTTTTGCGGAAGATGTTCCGGTAACTTTTTCCTGCAAATTTTCAATTTGGATGGATTGCTTTTCATTGAGATTTTTTTGATCAAACAATCTCTCTTCTGTTAGTTTGAGCGCGCTTTGAGTTGCCTTTAGAGAGTCTTCCAGTCTTTTATTTTTCTCTTCTACTTCATCATGCTCATCACGCGAAACCATACGCGCTCTGTTAATGAGGCTAAAAATTGTACAACCCAACCCTATGCCAATCAAGGTTCCTAGGGTTAAGACTGTGATTGAAATCGTCATTATGAATGTGAAATAATTAATGCCAGAGAGGGCTGTGTTGCTAATCTGCCGTAAGGCTAAAAGTAGCTCTGGTGCACCCTCGTAACTTCTGTAACTTTATTTGAAATACGTAAGGAGGTTAAAACTTCTTCCAAGTGATCAATATTTCTAACTTCAATATCGACCATAAGTTCAAAATAATCAGATGAGCGGTTGATGATTTTGATATTACTGATATTGACCTGCTTCTTCGCGATTATGCTGCTGATGTCAGCTAACCCTCCAGATTTATTTTCTACAACTACCCTAATTCTACTTGGATAAAACTCCTCACCCTTGTAGCTGATTTCATCCTTCCAACAAACATCCAGAACTCTTTGTGGCGCCAAAGATAAATTGCGCAAATTGTGGCAGGATTGGGTATGAATAGTTACCCCAGTTCCGGTATGAATAACGCCGACAATTGAATCTCCAGGAATTGGATTGCAACATCCGCCATAATGCATTGCCATTCCGGCAACTAGACCTTCAATTGGTAAGGCGTGACCAACTTTATTCCCGCTCTTATTTGGTTGCTGTTTTTGTATTTTTTCTTCCTCAAAATCAGGGTAACACGCTTTCAGCACATCATGTCTTGCGATAGTCCCATCCGCAACTCTAATGAACAAATCTTCAACGGTTTTTCTGCGAAAGCTTTGTAAAACTTTTTCTAAAATCTTGTCACTGATTTCAAGATTTTTTGAAGCAAAAAATTTATTCAAAATTGCCTTTCCGAGACTGGTATACTCTTCTGACTTTTCTTCCTTAATGAAATTTTTTATTGCTGACTTTGCTTTTGCGGTAATGATGAATTGTAGCCAATTGAGTGATGGTTTGGAATTTTTTGATGTAATGATTTCAACCTGATCACCATTTTCTAATTTTTTACGTAGCGGAACAATAGCACCATTTACTTTGCAAGAGACGCAAGCATTACCAATCTCTGAATGCACGGCGTAAGCAAAGTCAACCACAGTTGCACCAATCGGTAAGTTAAAAATATCACCATTCGGCGTGAAGCAAAAAATCTCATTTTTATGCAGAGAAAACTTATATTGCTGCAATGCTTCGCTAGCACTTTCGGAATTTTTAAACAGGCCTACAAGCTCAGTGATCCAGCGATATTGCTCTTGTCCATATTTAGAATTCTGAGGATGTTGATATTTCTTTTCTTTGTACCTCCAATGCGCCGCAACTCCTAGATCAGCAAGTTCGTGCATTCTCTGATCACGAATTTGAATCTCGATTTTTTTATTGAATGGCCCAAGGATCGCCATGTGCAAAGACTGGTAGCCATTTTCTTTCGGAGTGCTGATGTAATCCTTAAAGGTTTTTGGAATCATGCTGTAACGTGAGTTTATCATGCCAAGCACGCGGTAACAATCCCCAACACTCGAGGTAACCACACGGAAAGCCATAATGTCGTTAAGATTATGAAAGCCGATATTGCGGCGCTTCATCTTCATCAAAATGGAATATGGTTTTTTTTCGCGCCCGGAAATATCGCATTCTAAACCTTCGACAGCAAGGATCTGCCCCAAATCTTCAGTAATTTTTTCAATAAGATTTTTGTTCTTTTCTCGCAATTCATTTAGCTTCTCAACGATGTTATTTCTTGACTCAGGATCAATTATTTCGAAGGCCAGCTCCTGCATTTCATCTTTGATTTTATTGAGGCCAATACGCCCAGCCAGTGGGGCGTAAATATCCAGACTCTCTCTCGCTTTCTGTAATTTTTTTTCTTTGGAAGGAACGTAGAATAATGTTCTCATATTGTGCAGACGATCTGCAAGCTTCACCAACAACACACGAACGTCATCAGACATCGCTAGGGTTAGTTTGCGAAAATTCTCTGCGACTTTTTCATTTGCAGGAATTGATTCGATTCTGCCTAATTTTGTTATGCCGTCAACCAGCTTGGCAATTTCATGGCCAAAGCCTTGCTCAATCTCTTCAAGAGTTACCTCGGTGTCTTCTACTACGTCATGAAGAAGGGCTGTAATGATGGAATTTTGATCTAATTTTAAATCGACAAGAATTTCTGCTACAGCAAGTGGGTGGGAAAAATAAGGATCACCAGAATGGCGCTTTTGATTACCGTGAGCAGTTTTGGAGAGGATGTAAGCTTTCTGAATTAACGTCTCATTCAAGTTTGAATGATATGCCCTAATTTTTGCGATTAACTCAGAAGAGGAAAGCATTTATACAAACAGGAATGAATATACCGAATTGGCATATGAGGTTCTCCGCAAGGTGGGGCGTCGCTTGTGCGACGTAAAAAATAAAAAATATACCCAATCAACTTCTTGAAGTTGGTTGGGTATATTCCAAAAAAATTGTTGCTTGGAATCTGAGAAAAATAGCCTGCAAATCGAGACAATGAATTTAAAGACAGGCTCTAGATTTTTTTTAGTCGTCAACTTGAATATTTTCTTCCAGGAAGGTATCGTTTTTTAATACGAGATTTGACTCGCTTTCATCCTCAATTGCCTCGGTAACTTCATTGCCAGAGGTTGAAACATCAATAACCCCACGATTTTTGATGGCACGAATAATGTTTTCTTTTACATGATCAACATCAACTAAGCCATCCGCAATTTCACGAAGCGCAATTACTGCAGGCTTTTCATTGCGGTCAAGAGTTGTGGAAGCGCCAGAAAGGATGCTTTTAGCCCGATTACTAGCAATTAAGCAAAGTTCGAAACGATTAGGAACGACTGTAACACAATCTTCAACTGTAACTCTTGCCATTGGAGAAGTGAAAATTAAGTTTTAAGGATCAAGCGAGGACTGCTTAGCAGTATAGGTTGAAGCTAGGAATCTGTTTTAACCAAATCAACAAGTTTTATCAAATGACCATCACTATTCACAATCAGAATGATTTTTTAAAGATGCGCGAAGCTGGAAAGCTGGCTGCAGAAATTTTGGATTTTATCACACCTTTCGTTAAGAAAAATGTTACAACCAACGAACTTAATCAGCTCTGCCATGATGAAATTTTAAGACATGGCGCTATCCCTGCCCCACTTAATTATAAAGGTTTTCCTAAATCAATCTGTACATCGATAAATCATGTAGTTTGCCACGGTATTCCAAATGATAATCTGCTAAAACATGACGATATTTTGAACATCGATGTAACTGTAATTCTTAACGGATGGCATGGGGATTCGAGTCGAATGTATTATGTCGAAGAGCCTTCAATAAAAGCTAAACGACTTTGCCAAGTAACGTACGAATCCATGATGCTTGGAATAGAAAAAATTAGACCAGGAGCATATTTGGGCGATATCGGGAACGCTATTCAAAACCATGCAGAGAAGAGCGGATATTCAGTAGTTCGTGATTATTGCGGACATGGGATTGGTCGTGTTTTTCACTGCGAGCCTAGTGTTCTGCATTACGGAAAAATAGGAAGTGGAATGGTTTTAGAAGAGGGGATGTTTTTTACTGTTGAACCAATGATTAATAGCGGAAGGTCAGAAACTATTCTTAGTAAACATGATGGATGGACGGTAACAACCCGCGATAAATCATTGTCTGCACAATTTGAGCATACGATTGGTGTTACAAAAGATGGTTTTGAAATTTTTACTTCCTCACCTATTGGATTGAATTTTCCGCCTTTTTAGAGCCATCACTTACATTGCTCTGCCGTCAGGATTTATCTACCTCGTGGCTATCATCGATATTTACAGTCGCTTCATTCTTGATCATAAAATCGCTGTAAGTTTGGATGCAGAGTTTTGTTGTAAATGCCTTGCGGATGCCTTGAAGAAAGGAC
>CAMDJN010000042.1 GCA_945900795.1 Rickettsia typhi
CAAAACACCAAAATACCAAAACTAACCAAAAAATGAGCCCTCAAAAGCTCAAAAAACCAAGAAATTCCAACAAAAACTTTTGCTTTTCTGACTCGCAAAAACTTTTGATCTTAAATTTATGAAAAAGTTAGATTTGCAACGGCCCCATCACGTCTCATCGAGCCAAAAAGAATAATCATGTCTTGAACTGCTCCGGCAAAAACCGATCCAATCAAGATCCACAATGTTCCAGGAAGGTAACCAAATTGAGCGGCAAGGGTTGGGCCAATCAGCGGACCAGGCCCGGCAATAGCTGCGAAGTGATGACCAAAGACGATCCACTTGTTGGTAGGAACAAAATCTTTGCCATCATTGATGTGATTTGCCGGAGTGCTTCTTCTGCCGTCAAGATGCAAAACTTTCGCTGCAATGAAGGCGCTGTAGAAGCGGTAAGCGATGAGCTGGGTGCAGATGCAGGCAGTTAAAAGCCAAAGAGAAGAAATGTGTTCACCACGAATTAGTGCGATGCCACCAATTGAGGCGGCCCCTAAGCAACCAATGATGATCCAGAATAAAATGGAAAGGGGAGAGGTGGCGTTTCTTTTCATGAGGTTTTATTTTTTGTTAGGACTTATAGCATATCAGCATGAAATTGCATATTTCTGACTTCACCTTTTTGGTAAAAATTTGCTCGGAGAATGACGCTGTATCACTTGATACAGCTTACATATCTCTGTCGCAATTTTTCCTCAAAAATACTTCGTCATAAATATGCAATTTCATGCTGATATGCTATAAGCAAAGCGAGACGCGGTTTTATGTAAGTCATATTTGTGTAAATTTTTACCTCAAAACCGTCTTTGCAATCGTCATTACCGTAACCTCTTTTGCACCTCTCCGCTTCAATTCTTTGGCGCAGTTTTCTAGGGTTGCCCCAGTCGTTGTTACGTCGTCAATAAGTAGAATTTTTTTTCCTCTTAACAATTCGCGGTATTTTTTATTTACCAAAAAAGCGCGTTTTAAATTCTTTTCTCGCGCCTTCTGACTTAGCTCTGTTTGTGATTTAGTTTCTTTAATCTTGAGCAAGAAATCTGGGTAGAATTTTTTGCCCAAAGTAGTTTTTGTTAGAAATTTTCCTATTAAAACAGCCTGATTAAATTTGCGTTTCCTAAGTTTTTTTAGATGTAATGGAACCGCTATTATCAAGTCTGCATCAGAGATTTCTTTTTCAGCTTTTTGAAGAAAAATTTTTGCTAATTTTTTAGCCAAAAAAATTTGGTCGCGGTATTTAAAATCGCCAATAACTTTCTTGATGACGTGATCAAAATGAAAAAGGGCGATTGATTTTTCGTAGGAAGGTTTCTTCCGCAAACATTTGGAGCAAAGTGGTTGCATTCCTTTGATTTCAATCTCAAAAGGGTAGGAACAAATTTTGCATTTCGGATCTTTTATTGGCCGCAATTCAGTAGAGCAATCATCGCAGAAATCTTGATTTTTGTTGATGATGCTTTCACAAGAAAGGCAGTGATTTGGTAAAAATATACCAAACACGAATGAAGATACCAAGCTTTGTTTGGTATCTGGGGATCTCCACAAGCCAAGACTTCTTTGGGGGCGCGACTCGTGTCGCGTACGAAATAAAAACTCAAGTAATCGGTAAAAAAATTTCATAGGTGATGACTAAAGAGGGTTTATCGAATAGTGGATTAGGTCATGAGTTATTTGATCGCAGACTTGTTAGATTAAATCGAAAACGTAGTAAAAAAAACCTTCATCTCTACAATTTTTTGTATCATGAAATCGCAGAAAGAATTGCTGAAGATTTAAATTTCTTCAATCGTGATTTTGAAGCGATTCTTGAAATAGGTTCACGGGATGGCTATTTATCTGATCTCGTAAGAAAGAAAAAAAATCCGAAATTCATTTTTCAATCCGAATCTTACCAAGATGCAGCAACGAATCTTTTGATGGATGATGAATTCCTTTGTTTTAAGCCCGCTTCTTTTGATCTTGTTTTGAGTAATCTGAATTTTCATTTCATCAATCTCATTCCACAATTTTTGCTGCAAGTAAAACAAATCTTAAAACCTGGTGGAATCTTCATCGCCAGCTTTTTTGGCGAAGAGAATTTAAAAGAATTGTCCAGAATTTTATGTGACAGTGAGAATGAAATTTACGGAAGAGTCTCGCCAAGAATGTCTCCAACTATTGATATAAAAACCGCGGCGAACCTTTTGGTAAAAGCGGGGTTTAGTAATTCGATTTCTGATTCTGAAAAAATTGAAGTAACCTACAAAGACCCGATGAGTCTGTTGCAAGATTTAAAAATGATGGGCCAAGGCAACGCTCTAACAAAGCGTTCACAACAATTTGCTTCGAAGCGTTTCCTAAAAAAAATTTCTGAAAATTACGAAAAGCTTTATTCTGATGAAAAGGGAATCGTAGCTGGTTATGAGATCGTAATGATGGTAGGAAGTGTAAAGATGGAAGGGAGTTAGTGATAAGGTCCCGTAAGAAAACCCAGTCCTAAGAAAATTTACCAATATCCAAGCACCATTGGTAAACCTTTTGAATCCCATCTCTTAGGTCAGTCTTGGCTTTCCAACCGAATGCGTTAATTTTTGAAACATCCAGACATTTGCGAGGTGTACCACCAGGCATAGATGTGTTGAACTTTATTTCACCCTTAAAGTCGATAATTTCGCCAATCATTATGGCGAGCTCTTTAATGGAAAGATCTTCTCCGCTGCCAATATTGAGTAGCTCTGTAATTTTTTCATCATTCATGATGAAGAGGCAGGCTTCGGCTAAATCATCGACGTAAAGTAGTTCGCGTTTTGGCGCGCCAGACCCCCAAACTTCAACAAAAGGTTTGTTAGAAACTTTTGCTTCGTGAAATTTGCGAATCAGAGCCGGAAGAACGTGCGAACTATTAGGATCAAAATTGTCGTTAATCCCGTAAAGATTGGTTGGCATGATAGCTACAAAATCGCATCCATACTGAGCCCGATAGGCTTCGCACATTTTGACGCCAGCAATTTTTGCAATTGCATATCCGTAATTTGTTGGCTCAAGAGTGCCAGTGAGAAGATATTCTTCTTTGATTGGTTGTGGCGCCATGCGTGGATAAATACAAGAACTTCCAAGAAAAATTAATCTCTTCACCTTGTGCAAATAGGAGCTGTGAATGACGTTATTTTGAATTTGAAGATTTTCGTAAGTGAATGCTCCGAGTTGCGTTCTATTTGCTTCAATACCTCCAACTTTCGCTGCAACGAGAAAAACAAATTCTGGTTTTTCTTTGTTAAAAAAATCTTGTACGCTTGCTTGGTTTATTAAGTCCAACTCCGCGTGAGATCTGGTTACAATGTTGGTATATCCTTCAGATTCTAGCTTTCTTATGATTGCAGATCCGACCATTCCGCGATAACCGGCGACAAAAATTTTTGAGTTTTTTAGCATATACCAAATCTGATTCAACATACCGATCTTTTTTATCAGATTCGGTATAATGGGGATCCCCACAAGTTTTTTAATCCTTGGGGGGCGCGACTCGTGTTGCGTACAAAATACAAACTTATAACCAATCAATTTTTGAAGTTGGTTGGTTATAAACGAATCTAAAATCTATTGCGGATACACCGATTTATTCGGTGTGTAGCAATTCAAATAAAACCAGATTCAACCGCAGGTTGAATCTGAATGAGTTTAGGAACCTCTGAAAAACCTGGATTTTTCGAGAAATTTTTAGGCAAAAAATTTGCGAGCAGGTAAGCGTACTTAGAGGTATAGCATATCAGCATGAAATTACATATTTATGACGAAGCATTTTTGAGGAAAAATTGCGACAGAGATATGTAAGCTGTAGAGATATGTAAGCTGTATCAAGTGATACAGCTTCATTCTCCGAGCAAATTTTTACCAAAAAGGTGAAGTCAGAAATATGTAATTTCATGCTGATATGCTATCAAGTGCTCGCGAGCAAATTGGTCTGACGACAAAATTACCGAAAAATCCAGGTTTTTCAGAGGTTCCTTTATATTCCGATTTCTTTCAGGAACGCCTTATCAAGACTATCTTCTCCATGCCTGATTTTAAATTCTTTAGGGCTACCATGGTAGGTAATTTTGGTGTTATTTAAAATTGCGACTGAATCACAAATTTCATCCATGTCGGATAAGATGTGCGAACTGAAAAAGACGGTTTTGCCAAGTGATTTGTAGGAAAGGAGCTCGCTCTTCAAAGAGATTCTGGCTTTCGGATCTAGACCGCTCATGGGTTCATCTAAAATTATTAAATCTGCTTCCGATAAAAATACTGCAATGAGACCAAGTTTTTGGGTCATTCCTTTTGAATATTTTGTAACTTTTTGTTTCAGGACATCGAAGTTTAAATTAAGATTCAGACATATTTTACGTGCCTTTTCATAATCTAATTTTTTGCCGTAAAAATCTAAAACCAACTTTAAAAATTCTTCCCCCTTGAGATAGGCGGATGGCTGAAATTTCTCCGGAAGGTAACAGAGTCTTGCACGTGACTGAGGAAGAATTCTAGACACTCCAAAAATTTCTACCTCACCATCATCTTGCTCAAGAAGATCTAAAATGATTTTGATCAAGGTAGTTTTTCCGACTCCATTCAATCCAATGAAACCAAAGATTTCATTTTGTTTTACTTCGAGATTAATTTTGTCCAGAACCTGATTTGAGAAGGATTTGGAGATGTTAGAAATTTTAAGTGGAAGCATATATACCGAATCTGATTCAACATACCGATCTTTTTTTATCAGATTCGGTATATTGGGGTTCCCCTTACTGAGTCGGGGAAAAATTTAACGCGAAATCAAGTTGCTCATTGCTAGAAGCGAAATTGTGTATCCATCAACGCCAAGACCAGAAATTACAGCATCTACAACATCACTTAAGAACGAGTGTTTACGAAAATTTTCACGTTTAAAAATGTTGGAAATATGTAATTCAATTTTTGGCTTTGTAAAGATTTCTAACGCGTCATGAATTGCCAGTGAAGTGTGTGTGTAAGCAGCGGCATTAATGATTATTCCATCAAATTCATCAATTGCCTCTTGAATAAAATTTACTAAATCACCTTCGCTATTTGACTGCCTTAAATCAACCTCGAGAACAAGTTCTTTTGCTAATTTTTTGCAATCATTTTGGATTTTTATAAGAGATGAATCGCCATAAATCTCTTTGTCACGCTTATGCAGAAGGTTAATATTGGGGCCGTTTAGAATCAGAATTTTTTTCATGAATTTATACTGTTCTCAGAACCTTTGCTAGGAAAGGTTCTTGAGGTCTTTTTTATTGGCTTCTAGTTCCAATTTGATATAAAAAAAAGTTGTGACCGGAAGTGAAAGTCCGTAAATGACGCCAATGATTGCGAGGGTTAACCATGGTTGCACGAAAAGTCCGATGATGATTGATCCTAAGATAAGCAATGTAACATATGCATACTCATTTTTAATCGGGATTTTTTTAATCGAAATGGTTGGAATACGACTTGCCATTAGTACGGCAAGCGCGGCAACGTAAATTGTAACTACTAGTGGTTCGGAATAGAAGCCGGAACCAAACTCATACCTCAAAACCATTGGAAGCATTGCCATAGCAGCTCCAACTGGAGCGGGGATTCCCTTAAAAAAATATTTTTCTAGAATTTCATTTTTTACTTCTTGAGTCGAGTCTACATTGAAGCGTGCAAGCCTAATGGCCCCGCATACCGCAAAAAATAATACCAACGCCCAATCAAAACCGGGCAGACCTCCGTAGGATTGTATCCATGAATAAATAATGAAGCCGGGAGCGACTCCAAAATTTACAAAATCAACCAGCGAATCAAGCTGCGCTCCAAAGTCAGTACTAGAATTAAGAAATCTTGCCAACCTTCCGTCTACGCCATCCATGAACCCGGCAAAAAGCAGGAAGGCTGACGCTACAAAAAAATTACCGTACATTGCAAAGCGGATCGCGGATAAGGCAACACAAAGACTCGCTAAAGTAACTAGATTCGGTAGTAGACGAAAAAGAGGAAAACATCCACTATCTGCATGTCTGATTTTTTGTATGACGTTCTTTGGCATTTCTAGAAAAATTTTTGCTTTAATCGAAAGCTAATTTTAGCTTCCTGTGAAAAATTGATTATATACCAGCTACTTAGAACGGGTTCTTAGGTTTTTTTTAAAATATTCTGCACCATATCTAAGTGGATAAGAACTTCATTATGCGCTGTTTTTTCCGGCATTAGATAGCAAAAAGCAATTCAAAAATCAGAAATGAAAAATACCTCATCGAATCAGAATCGGACGTTAGCAAATTGTTTACGTTTTTTGTCGATTGATGCAATTGAAAAAGCGAATTCTGGACATCCGGGGATGCCAATGGGAATGGCTGATACTGCAACTATTCTGTTTACAGAATTTCTAAAGTTTGATGTTGATAATCCTCATTGGCTGGATCGTGATCGCTTTGTTTTATCTGCTGGTCATGGATCAATGCTTCTCTACTCAATCCTTTACCTCACTGGTTACAAAGACATTTCAATTGATGATATTAAAACATTTCGTCAACTTGGATCAAAATGCGCCGGACATCCAGAATACGGTCACATTGATGCTATAGAAACCACAACTGGCCCACTTGGACAAGGCCTTGCCAATTCAGTCGGAATGGCAATTTCAGAAAAAATTCTCGCGCAAAAACTTGGTAAAAATCTCATTAATCATAAAGTTTATTGCCTTGTTGGTGACGGTTGTTTGATGGAGGGAATAGCTCAAGAATCAATATCTCTCGCTGGCCATCTTGGCTTAAACAATCTGATTGTACTTTGGGATGATAACTCAATTTCCATTGATGGAAAAACTTCAATCACAACTTCTGAAAATACAAAATTGCGTTTTGAAGCCTGCGGTTGGGATGTAATCCAAATTGATGGTCATAATTTCGATGAAATTAGAAATGCCTTGCTGATCTCACAAAATTCAGCAAAGCCGGTGATGATTGCCTGTAAAACAATTATTGGTTTTGGATCCCCAAATAAATCTGACTCAGAAAAAGTTCATGGCTCTCCTTTGGGCGCAGAAGAAGCGGAAAAAACCAGAAAAAATTTGTGTTGGGAACATGCTCCGTTTATGATTCCGCAAGATTTATTGGCAGAATGGAGAAGTGCTGGAAAAAGATCGAGGCATGTTTTTTCTGAGTGGGAAGAGAAATTTTTAAAGCTTGATCCCGTTGAAAAATCAGAATTAAAAAGGATTCAGGATAAAAATCTTCCGGAAAATTTTTTAACAAAACTGGAAGATTTTCGGAAAGAAATTTTACAAACAAAACCAAAACAGGCTACGCGTAAATCATCGCAAATAGTTTTAGAATTCTTGAGTAAGAATCTGCCAGAATTGCTTGGTGGTTCTGCCGATCTAACTGAATCAGTTTTAACAAAAACTTCTAATTCAAAATCGATCAGTAGAGATGATTTTTCTGGAAGCTATATCCATTATGGAATTCGTGAACACGCCATGGGCGCAATTATGAATGGCATTGCCTTGCATAGTGGAATGATTCCTTACGGCGGAACTTTCCTGGTATTTTCAGATTACATGAAGCCCGCAATTAGGCTTGCAGCCTTGATGAAGCAGCGAGTGATTTACATTTTTACTCATGACTCAATAGGTCTTGGCGAAGATGGTCCCACACATCAGCCGATTGAACATTTGGCCGCATTACGCGCCATTCCTAATCTCAATGTTTTTCGTCCCGCAGATGCTTTAGAAGTCCTAGATTCATTCGAGCTTGCTTTGCAAAGTAAAAACACGCCTTCAGCGATTGTTCTGACACGACAAAATCTAACATTTGTTGAAAGAGAAAAAGATGTTTCTGAAATATCTCGGAAATCGGGCGGCTATGTAGTTATTGAGGCCGCTGACAATAATCCTGATGTCATCATTATTTCTAACGGTTCAGAATTATCTTTGGCGCTTGAGGCGAGAACCAGGCTTGAATCTAGTGGAATCAGAGTGCGCGTTGTTTCAATGCCATGTTTTGAAATTTTTGATTTGCAAAGTAAGGAATATCAAAATTCTGTTCTTGGAGATAATTCTATTTTGAAAGTAGGTGTTGAGGCCGCAATATCCCAGGGTTGGCATCGTTACCTAGGAAGAGATGGAATTTTTATCGGCATGAGTAATTTTGGCGCATCAGGTAAAGCCGAGGATCTTTACAAACATTTTGGCATCACTGCTGAGGCGGTCTGCGAACTTATACTAAATTCGGCTTCTTCAGGTGGAATTGGTATATACCGAATCTGATTCAACATACCGATCTTTTTTATCAGATTCGGTATATTGGGATTCCCCCCAAGTTGTTTAATCTTTGGGGGGGGGTCGCGAGTGCGACGTAAAAAATACAAAATATACCCAATCAACTTCTTGAAGTTGGTTGGGTATATCACACAAAAACTAAAATCATAATGACCCAGCGTAAAAAAAGAGTTCATCACAGAGGCGCAACTGCCAAAGGAGGTCTTGCAAAGACGCTTAGCGCAATCTTGGCGATAGGTTTACTTTTTTTCGTAGTGGTGGTCTGTTTTGGTTTCTTTATTGTGAAGAGGTACAGTGAAAATCTTCCTGGTTATGAGCAGCTTAAAGATTACAGCCCAATCATAACAACGCGGCTCTACGCTGCAGATGGCTCTCTTATTACGGAATATTCAAAAGAGAAGCGTGTTTTTGTTCCAATAGACAACATTCCTAAACATTTGATTAACGCCTTCCTTGCTGCTGAAGATGCCAATTTCTACAAGCATTCCGGCATTGATGTCGTGGCCATTTTTAGAACTTCAGTAAGAAACTTTTTTGCAGTTTTAAAGGGGGATCCTGGTATGGGAGGTGCTTCTACTATCACTCAACAGGTAGTAAAAAACTTTCTTCTGACACGAGAAAAAACTCTGCAACGAAAAATCAAGGAAGCGATTTTAGCCTTCCGCATGACCGAAGCTTTTTCAAAAGACAGAATCCTCGAACTTTATTTAAACCAGATTTACCTAGGTTCCGGCGTCTATGGTGTTGCTGCCGCAGCCCAGGTTTATTTTGATAAATCAATCGATGAACTAACAATTGAAGAAGATGCTTTGCTTGCAACCTTACCCAAAGCTCCATCCAGACTTGATCCTCGCAAAAATATGGACAAGGCAAAGTTAAGGCGTGATTGGGTAATTACGCGCATGATGGAAGAGCAATTTATTACATCGGAAGAGGCAAAAGAAGCGATGGATCAGCCAATCGTAGTGCAGATGAAGGAAGATGAGAAATTCACCAGTGCAGGTTTTTTTTCTGATAGTGTGAAGAAGGAATTGAGTAGTTGGTATGGTTCTGACAATGTTTTTGAAAGTGGTTTTGTAGTTAGTACAACACTAAATCCGCGTCTACAAAAGATTGCGACAAAAATGTTTGAAGCCGGCATTGAAGAATATGACCAGAAGCATGGCTATCGTGGCTCTCTGACTAAAATTTCCACTTCAGGAAATTGGCAGGAAGAATTACAAAAATTTGATGTAAAAAAACTGTACAAAGATTCTTGGCATAAGGCCGTAGTTCTTTCCTTAACAAATAACACGGTAACTATCGGTATCGAAGATGGCGACATTGGATCGATTGATTTTAATTCCCTAAAATGGGCAAAGAAATACATCAATGTTAACTCAGTGGGATTGGCTCCAAAAAAGGTTGTCGATGTTTTTGCAGTTGGAGATATGATTTTGGTGGAGAGTTCTGGAAAGACGGATTCAAAAAATTCCGAAACTGATTCATATTTACTTCGCCAAATACCGGAAGTGAACGGAGCGTTCTTGGCGATGGATCCCCACACCGGCAGGGTTCTCGCCATGTCTGGTGGTTATGTTGATACTCCAAACCAGTTCAATCGCGCTACTCAAGCGATGAGACAACCGGGATCAACAATGAAAACCTTTGGCTATATTGCCGCTCTTGAGAATGGCCTAACTCCCGCAACTGTTATTATGGATGAAGAAATTTCACTTGATCAAGGTTCTGGCCTACCGCCTTACCGACCAAGCAACTATTCTGGTGGATATTACGGACCAACAACTTTGCGTACTGGCCTTGAGCAATCTCGTAACGTTACCACAGTTAGAATGGCAGACCAGGTTGGGTTGGACAAGGTTGTGGATGTTGTAAAAAGATTCGGAGTAAATGATGAGCCACAAAGAATTTACTCTTTGGTTTTGGGCTCAACTGAAACGACCATGATGAAACTGGTCTCAGCTTATTCGATGATGGTCAATGGCGGTAAAAAAATCTCTCCGGCAATGATTGAAAAAATTCAAGATCGCAACGGCAAAACTATTTACAAGCGAGATATGAGGGAGTGTCCAAACTGCTCTATTCCTAACGTAGATGAGTATCTCGAAAAAAATGCTGTGATGAATTTGTCTCTGCCGATGCTTGATGAAAATAAAGAAGCAGTGACGGATTCTGCTACCGCTTACCAAATTACATCAATGTTACAGGGTGTTGTTGATCGTGGTACCGCAGCTCGAGCCAAGGCTATCGGAAAAATTATCGGTGGAAAAACTGGTACAACAAACAGCTCTTATGACTCGTGGTTTGTTGGGTTCTCCTCTGACTTAACCACTGGTGTCTATGTTGGATTTGATACGCCACGAACTCTAGGATCTGACGAAACGGGCGCCTCAGTAGCATTGCCTATATTTATCAACTTCATGAAAGAAGCTTTGAAGAGCGCTCCAATCACACCATTCCGCGTACCTGGCTCAGTTAAATTTGTTAAAATAAATCGCCTCAACGGACAATTTCCGACTCCATCAACTCCAAAAGAACAAATATTTTTTGAAGCATTAAAACTTGATGATGCCATCGAAGAAGCCTATGATAGCACTGCTGATTACGGTAACGGTAACGATAGTAACGAATTCAAAAAACCTGCAGATTCTGAATTGATGGGGATTTACTAGTGCAGGATTTTATCTCATTTTTTCTGATTGCTTCAATTTCAATCATCGCAATAAGATTTTTTATTGCCAAAAATTCCTACGAAAGAGTCCTGAGTTTTTACTTCATTTTTACGATCTTCATCATCCTGATTTTAATCAATTCCATCGCTAATTTTGACGCCATTTTAGACATCGTAATAATTCTATTTTTGTTGAAGTTGGTAACAATTTTGTTACTTGTATTCAACTCGAAAGACACATGACTTTATTTATTTTTTTTATCTCAACTTTTGCAACATTAATGCTGGTAATCGCCTCGCTGGCTTTACTAAAAGCCAAGGATGTTTTTACCATGGCCCACATTGTGATGATCGGAAATCTCTACGTCATCCCACTTTTACTAATCGGCATAGAACTGGAAAGATTTTCATCACTTTCATTCGCAAAAACTATTATGCTGATAATCTTAAATTTTGTAGTAGTTAGCCTCTTGTGCCATGCGATCATCAAGCGCGCAATCGCAGATAAAATAAGGCCGGACGCTCTTGCAAAAGAGAGTTAGCGGTATCTTCCAAAATCTTTTTCGGTCTAATCGCTCTCCCCAAGAATTTAATATTTAATACTGTTTAATACTAGGGGAGGGTGCTTGCATCGAGTTTGTAGAAAGTGAAAAAAAGATTTTAGAGGTTCCCTAAAGTCAAAAGTCATTGCATTGTTTACGAAGAAGTGAGTCCTATTCTCTTCTTTTGCTGATTTGATCGAAGACTCCACCATCATCAAAATGTTTTTTTTGAACAGCCTTCCAGCCACCAAATTTTGAAATATTTACGAGAGTGAGTTTTGAAAATTTACCAGTGAATTTCTTGGCAATTTTAGTATTCGTCGGACGATAAAAGTTTTTAGCAATAATTTCCTGAGCCTCTCTACTGTAGAGCTGTTTAAGGTAAGATTGTGAAATTTCGGAAGTCCCGTGCTTTTTTGCAAAATTCTCAACTACTGCTACTGGCGGTTCCGCCAAAATGCTGATTGATGGCGTTATCAGTTCAAACTTGTCATTGCCAAATTCTTTCAAGGCTAGGAAGGCTTCATTTTCCCAGGTGATTAGAACATCACCAATTCCACGTTGAACGAAAGTTATTGTCGAACCTCGCGCGCCAGTGTCGTAAATTGTCACGTTTGAAAAAACAGACTGTACGAAGTTTTTAATTTTTTCCTCATTCCCAACAAATTTCTTTTCGGCGTAAGCCCAAGCAGCTATGTAATTCCACCTTGCGCCACCAGATGTTTTTGGATTTGGAGTTATTACCGCAATATCTTTTTTGGCCAAATCATCCCAATCTTTTATTGCTTTTGGATTACCTTTCCTAACGAGAAAAACTACGGTGGAAGTGTAGGGAGAGCTATTACGAGCAAGTTTTTTTTGCCAATCGCTCGGAATGGATTTCGTTTTTTCCGCAATCATGTCAATGTCGTAAGCTAGCGCGAGGGTGACCACATCTGCCTCAAGTCCGTCAATCACCGAACGTGCCTGTTTTCCTGATCCTCCGTGAGATTGTTTGATCTTCACTTCCTCGCCAGTTTTTTCCTTCCAGTAATTGGCGAAATATTTGTTGTATTCTTCGTAAAGTTCGCGCGTCGGATCGTAAGAAAGATTGAGGATTTCAATCTTCTCAGATGCGTAAGCGAGACCAGACACTGCAATTGAAGTGACTAGAATTATTGAGGTAATTAAATGTTTTATTTTCATTTTTTAAGGAGTTTTTGGTTTTCAACTTCATGAGCCTGTTTCGCAAAACCTTAATCAAAGGCTCGACCAACCAAACCCTAAAAACCCTGCGCTACAAGTTCTTCGCAATCCCTGGATTCTCGAGAGATGGAGGATTTGCCTCTTCCGATAATTCTTGCGATCTCGATTAGAGATTTTTTCTCAAGGTTGAGTTTGTAAATTATTTCTCGTTCACAAAGAGAAATCCGAGTGTAGTTTTTGGTCATGATTGCGCACTTTAATTGT
>CAMDJN010000043.1 GCA_945900795.1 Rickettsia typhi
TTTTTTCTCAAGGTTGAGTTTGTAAATTATTTCTCGTTCACAAAGAGAAATCCGAGTGTAGTTTTTGGTCATGATTGCGCACTTTAATTGTTGTAAACCTTTTGAGGTTAACAACGATGTAAAGTTGCGCTAGGAGATTGAACTCACCGAGCCTCTGAAAAGCCGCCTTTTACCGGCATTTTATGTAAAACTTTTACTCCACTCGAATTATCCCCAGAAACACCTTTGACCACATCTCCATCACTTTTAATAGGCTTGTTTTTAAACAAAAACTTCGCCCCATCTCCCCCGCTTTTTTTTACCAATCTTTTTGCAGGCTTCGCTTCTGATTCCAACATCGAGGAATCTTCTATTTTTACTATCTCAGATGATAGCGAGGGAGCAATGGATGATGATGGAATTTTAGCCAGAATGCTTGTCCTTGTTGGACTGCGTCGTTCACTAGTTACTTTTTCCGGAGGATTTTTCTTAACATCAGTCGCGGTTGAAATTGCCGCTCCCAGAGATTTTACATCTTCATCATTAGGTTTTATAGATTTATCACCAACAGCATTTTGTTTTTTTATTGCGGCTTTTTTACCGTTGGAAATCAGTGTAAATTTTGTTGGATCTTCTACTGGAACCGGCACTGTTCTTAGCTTCACAGAATTATCCTTCATTGGCTTAAATACCATCTTTTTTGCAACTCGAGACTCTTCACCTTCTGCCTTCGAAAAATCCGCAACCAATTCTTTAGAATCAGAATCTTTAAAAATTGGCATTACGATTTCAGGCACCAGATCTTCTTCAGAAATATTTTTGTTTGTTAGATTCAAGATTGGTTCAGGCTTTACCATAGCCCCCACCTTACCATGATCATTTTCAGTTATTAGACCGTCACTAGCTTCATTTTGCGGCGTTTTAGTTTTTTGTAACGCTAATTCTTTTTGATCACGTTTTGCTTTATTGGATTTATGACTTTTTGGTGGAGATAATTCTTGCTGCACTACTACCTCATTCTCGCCTGCGTCACTTTGGCCGACATTATTAAGATTCACTTGCTCTAGGGACATATCAATTGGAGTCTCTGTCGCCGGTATTGGCAAGCCTTCCGAAGAAGCCTCGTTTTTGACCAAAGATTGATCGACATTCTGTCCATCTAGCGGGATCAACTCTACATAATTTTCTTGATCAGATTTATTTTGCTCTGATGCAAGTCCGTATAAACCATCTCGCTTAGATGAGGAATAGCTTCTGTAAGACGCTGGGTAGTGTTTTACAACCTTATCAAGATATTTTTCGAGTATGTTTTGTATGGCAAGATTGTCATGATTTTTGGAGATGATGAAAGCTTCAGTCAGCTGATCTTTTAGTAGATCGGAATTCACGAATTCAATAAAATCAAAATTATCGAACATCTCTTGCAAACAACTATCGCAGTCAGAAGTGGTTGCGTGCAATATCGCAGATTCTCCAACTATGTTCAACCTTGTCGCATCAACTTTATTTTCTAGTAAAAGACTAACCAATTTTTTATTCGGCGCCAACGCTGCCCTCATTAGCGGAGTCCATCCCTCCTTATCAGCAAGATTTATATTGGCACCATTTTCTATGAGAATTTTTGCAATCTCAAAATTTCCATCACGACATGCCAAATGTAGAGCAGTTGCACCACCAAGATTTGGCTGATTAATGTCAGAACGCGCAGATTTGCTAAAAAATCTAACACCGACCAAATCATTATTTACCACAGCGGACATTAGCGCAGTAACGTCGGTTAAGTCGTTAATTTTATCGTCGTAAACAGTTTCTACTTGCGCATAAGAGTTTGTTAATGCGAAAAACCCGAGCATTAAAAACAGCGCTACACCAAGCGCCGATGATGATACCGAGCACTGCTTGATATATCGTACGTGCGTTCCAAAAAATTTCCAAACGTGAAAATATCGAAGCGAGAGGAAGTTTTGCGTAAGTCCTATTTTGATGCGATTCAATGTGAGGAGTGTCTTTAAAATTATTTCCAACGCCCTTCCAGGTCTTTAATTATCGACTGCGTGCCGGGATCAAACGGCGTCTCGACCCACGTCTTCGCACCGCTCTTCAGTAAAAATTTAATGACAGCCTCTTTGTTATGTCGATAAGCTATGGAAAGCGCAGTAAAGCCGTCCTCATCCATAACATTCAAGTTCGCTCCCCTTTCAACTAGCAGTTCAACCGCTGGTAAAAATCCAGTTCTGGCAGCATGCATCAAGTGCGTACGACCCAAGGCATCAAGGTAATTTACATCAGCATTCTGATCAACCAATAATTTGATGGATTGCAAATCCATCATCTCAATCGCAATATCAAGAGGCGTGTACCCGAGCTGATTCTGCATATCGGGATTCGCCCCTTTGGCAAGGATAGAGACTACAATCGCATGCTTTTGCAAGAGAATAGCATGAGTCAAAATAGTTTCGCCAATCTGGTTTCTGACATTTGGATTTTCAACATTTTTATAAGCACTGTTAAAAAAAGAGACAATGCCGCTTGTTGCCGCTCCAAACAAAGTTTCGATATGTTCTTCCTGCGTAATGACGATTGGTATGTGAACATTATCACGACTACGCAACCTATCCATGATTGGAATCGGAGGAGATTCTTCGGAGAGAAAAATATTCAGATCTTTTTTTTGCGGCGCCACAACTTCATCATCACTATCCTCTAAATAAGCATCGTAAGTTATGAGGTACTTCCTACGCAACTCATCCAACTTAGCTTGCATACCCACTTCTTGACGAGCTTTTCCCTCCTTCTCGATACGCTTTTTTAGGTGACGCTTTTTTGGAGAATTAAGATATTTTTTTGCAGAAATTTTTCTTTTAGATTTTTTCTTGGATTTATTAGATTTAGTAGTGACCTGTTTTTTTATCTGAGGTTTTTTTGGATTTTGTTCTACCGAATTTTTTGCCTTCCCCTCATCATTATGTAAAAGATTTTTCACTCTAGACATCATAATCTTCACCTTCGACCCAATACCGCCAACAACAGGCTCCGTAACAACATTGTCAGACTTCAACTCCACTTTATTTTTCAACTTCTCTTCGGGTCTTTCCGGATTTTTTTCTGCCAATTTTTTTTGATTAATCGTAGAAACTTTTGATTCATTAACTTGGGAAAGAGATGATTTTGTTTCGACAACTCTCGTCTCAATAACGTCAGACTCCTTTATTTTTGTAGCCTCCCTTGACCCATCATCAACATTGTCGAGTCCAAGAGATTCTACATCCACTGTTTTTGTGGTAGTTTTCGCTATTACCAAATGCGGAGAAAAAATAGCGAAAAGCAATATGAAAACGTACGAGGTGGGTAGCTTCATAGTACGGGATCGAACCCGCTTTTTTTTGAAAATGGATGGCATTTGAAAAGGCGGGATGCTCCAAAAAACAATCCTTTGATCACACCTTTTTTGACGATCGCCTCGATCATGTAATTTGAGCAAGTAGGGGCAAAACGACATTTACAATTTCCAAAAAGTAGAGAGAAAAAGGTCTGATAAATTTTGATTAGGAAAATTAACAATCTTTTCATTTTTACCCTAAACGATCAAAAGTTTTTTTAAATCAACCTTCCCAAAGACTTCTCGCATTAACTTTTCCAAAGAGTGGTAAGAAAATTTTGTGTACAATCTGAAGTTAGCATTCTCAACAATTTTATTCGTCAAATCTGTATTTTTTACCATCTCTAATATCGCTTGGGTCAAGCGTTTATCCGTATCCACCCGCGGTGCAACTTTTATTACGATCCCGTCAATTCCATCACGCAAAACCTCTTTTGTTCCATCGGTATCAGTTGCTATAATAGGCTTATGGTACTTCATAGCTTCAAGTAAAACGAGACCAAAAGTTTCTTCCGATGAGGTTGAACAAAAAATATCAATCGATTCAAAAAACGATTTTTTGTCACTAACCCACCCAATAAATTCAATTTTATTTTCCAGCTTTAATTCTTTAACTAATTTTCGTAGCACCTCTTGGTAAATGCCGGTTCCAGCGAGTTTTAAAATAAATTTTTTAGGAGAAATTTTTTCCAAATTTTTGATTGCTTTAATCGCGTATTGAAAACCTTTCGTCTCATCTATTCTTCCCATCACACCTATAGTGACAACATCTTGTTGTCTCAAATTAATTTGCCTAACCGAAGAAATTGTTTCTGGCAAATCTACAGCATTCGGGATCGCAAAAGTTCCACTCTTATCTTGCCCCAGATCAACAGTGCGATAAAAAATTTTCTTATTAACCGAAAAAATAAAATCAGCACCAATAGATCTTTTGACATTCATACTGTGATTCACAGCAATCGTAAAAATCTTTTTACTTTTGATTTTTCCTGCCGCTCTGCGTGAAAGAGAAATGGATCTTCCAATATGCGACATTACTACATCCGCATCGAACTCCAACAAAAGATTTTGTATTTCCTTTATCGCAAAAAAGTCGTAATATCCAAAGGAATTTTTTATTTTTTTAACTGATATACCCAGCTGCGAGATATGATCTGCGTAAGGTGCGTCATATTTTATGATTGCCACAACTTCATGTCCTAATCTTTTTAGAACAATCAGATAATCAATAAACACCTGTTCTGCGCCACCATTTTGTGAGGTAAGAATGATGTTAGCGATTCTCATTCTTGCGTAATTTTTTCCCGCTGTCTAGCGAGGATGAATTTGGTCCATCTGCGTTGGACAATTTCAATTTTTCCATGGCCTTGATGTAGGAAATTGTTGGATAGAGGCCGGCAAGGATTGCCAAAATAATTCCCAGCATTCCCTCCCTGTAGCCGCGCTTGAGGAAGAATGATTTTATAAAACGTATTTTGAGATTCAGAATTCCTTTAAAAACCCCACCTCCGCTAATCTTACCCGTGAATATCATATCATTGGCTTTCCAGGTTGTATAGCGATTGAACCTAGCAATAAGATCAAAAATATTTTCATCAACAAGATGAATAATAGGATTTTTTAAAAACCTAATTTCTCCTTTAAACTCACATGTCGGGTGAACTTCTTTATCTTCGTGATATAGCTTTAAACCTCGGTGCGCCATGGTTTGACGACCTATAACGCCTAACGTTCTCATCCATCCATATTTCACACAGCGATCGCCGATATAATTATCAATTGGGGCTACAAAGCCACATGGGTCAAGACCTTTCAACTCTTTAACTGCAATAATTTCTTTGGCCAATCCTTCAGAAATTCTTTCATCGGCATCAATTTCTAAAACCAAATCTCCCGTTGCCTTAACGTGCGCCACATTACGACGAGCACCTTCTAGATTCCAGGATCCTTCAACAATCTTATCGGTAAATTCTTCTACAATTTTTCTGGTATCGTCAGTACATTTATCTAACACTACTACGATTTCATCAGCAAAATAAAGGCTTTCTAGGCATCCTCTAATGTTTTTTTCTTCGTTGTGAGCAACGATTACAGCAGAAAGTGTCACCATTTAGTTTACCTCTAGAATAACCGCGCCACCTTGCCCACCACCAATACAGAGGGTTGCCAAACCACGGTTCTTTCCACGTCTCTTCAATTCACGAAGTAGGTGGATAACAATTCTAATACCGCTCATTCCTACGGGATGACCAAGCGCAATGGCGCCCCCATTAACGTTGATAATATCCGGATCGATTTCACCAAAAGCCTGATCCATTCCAAAATGCTCTTCACAAAATTCATCAGAAGCAAATGCTCTGATACAGCCAATCGCCTGCGCGGCAAAGGCTTCATTGAGTTCGATCAACTCCATATCCTGCAATGTAAGACCAGTTTTATCAAAAAGTTTTTTTGTGGCGAAGACCGGACCAAGCCCCATTCTGGATGGATCAAGACCGGCATAGGCAAAATCTCTGAGATAGCCCAGCGGCTGATAACCTAACTCTTTCGCCCTTGATTCACGCATCAAAAATGCAAAAGCTGCCCCATCAGTAACCTGCGAAGAATTGCCTACGGTAACGGTTCCGCTAACCTTTTCAAAATATGGTTTTAACTTGGATAAATCTTCAATTTTTTGACCCTTTCTAATTCCCTCATCTTCCTCAATCATCTTTGAATTTTTTTCATCATTATTAAAAATTGGAATTATTTCTTCTTTGAAGATTCCAGCTTTAGATGAGGCTTCGGCCTTTTGATGACTCCGCAAAGCAAATTCGTCCTGCTCTTTACGTGAAATTGAAAAATCACGAGCAAGATTCTCTGCCGTACACCCCATTATCAATCCCGAGATTGGATCTGTAAGACCTTGAACAATGCCAACAATCGGCGTTAAAAACGATGGTCTAAAAGTTAAAATTGCAGAAAATTTCTGACCGAAAGTCTTCGCTTTAAATAATTTTTCAAAAAGACCTGTCATCTTTTTATTAAAGAGAAGGGGGATGTTGCTCATAGACTCAACCCCGCCAGCAAGAATAATCTCGGCCTCGTCATTTAAAATTTTTGCCGCAGCCACTGTCATTGCCTCCATTCCAGAAGCGCAGTTTCTGTGAACGGTAAAGGCCGGAACATGTTCCGGAATTCCCGCGAGTAATGCAATGACACGAGCAATATTGGCAGCATCAGCAGGCTGTGCCGCATTACCGATAATCACTTCATCTATTTTACCCGGCTTGATTTCAGATCTAACGAGAATTTCTTTAAGCAAGCGCGATCCAAGATTTTGCGCCGTAAGATTTTTTAATACACCACCCGCTTTGCCCATCGGCGATCTAAAACCATCAACTATAGCAATTCTTTCTTTCATATTTTTATAGGTAGAGATAGGAGAGAGGCTCTTAGAGCCTGCTTAGGATCTTAGAGCGTGTCTTTAAAGACACGCTCTAGGGCTTAATTATTTTATCTCACCAGTAACAACAAACTTCGCGATCTCAGCAATATTGGTTGCATGATCAGCCAATCTTTCAAAATTTTTTGCTATGAAGAGAGTATTGGTAATTTTTTTTACTTGATCCTTACTGAAATTTTCCTGTTCTAAAATTCTAAAAAAATCACTGTAAATCTGATCAATTTCATCATCTTTTTTTAGAACAAAATCAGCCAAATCAACATTCTGTTCGTTAAAAGATTTAATAGAATCAACCACCATTTCCTTTGAGAGTTCGATCATTGAAATAAAAGATTTTTCAACATCTGGCTCAAATTTTTCATTACCAATACGAGCAATTTTTTTTATAACACTCTTCGACTGATCACCACTTCGTTCTAGGTTAGAAGACACTTTAAGAGATGAAATAATATAGCGCAAATCAACAGCCATCGGCTGTCTTAAGGCCAACATTGCCGTCACTTTTTTTTCTATTAAGTGATCGAGAGAATTGATTTTGTAATCGTGAGCTGTGATTTTTTCGATGAACTTTTCGTCACGCGATTTGATCATTTGCACAACCATATCAATCGACTCCAGCACGAGATGCAGCATGTCATCAAGGGTATCTGCGATTGATTGCAAGTCTTTGTCATAAGACTTTACCGTATGTTCTTTTAACACAAGATTGTCGGTTAAATTAATTAATCTTTGGGAACGTCACTCGTGCGACGTAAAAAAACCATACCGAAGTCCAAAAGACTTTGGTATTAGAATGTGGAAACGATTCCTCAAAAATCGAATGTAAATATCAATTATTCAATCATGAAAAAAATTTTTATTATCGGATCCGGAGGAAGGGAACATGCAATTTGTGAACAATTCAAAAAATCACCACAGGAAATAAAAATCTTTGCAAGTCCTGGCAATGCTGGAATAGCAGAGATAGCAAACATTGCTGAACTCTCTCTAGATGATCACAATCAGGTTATAGACTTTTGTAAAAAAGAAGAAATTGATTTTGTATTCGTAGGGCCAGAGCAACCTTTGGTTTCTGGAATCGTTGATAGCTTAAAGAATGCCGGGATTCGCGTTTTCGGACCGAATAAAAATGCTGCTCGACTCGAAGGTTCCAAAATTTTTATGAAAAAAATCGCTGCAGACAATCATGTTCCAACCGCAATATATGAAACTTTTAGCGAGATAAATCCGGCTATTTCTTTTGCAAAAAAACTAGGATTTCCTTGCGTCATTAAAACCGACGGACTCGCTGCGGGTAAAGGCGTGATCATCGCACAGAGCGAAAAAGACGCGGAAGAAAATATCAAAGAAATTCTGCTTGGAAAATTCGGCGATGCCGGGAAAAAAATTATTATCGAAGAATTTCTTGATGGTTTTGAAGTCAGTTATTTTGTAATTTGTGATGGGGTAAACTTTCTCCCTCTTGGCTTTGCCCATGATCACAAAAAAGTTGGCGATGGTGAGGTTGGTTTAAATACCGGAGGCATGGGCGCGTATTCTCCATCACCCTTCATAGATAAAAAAATGGAACAAAAAATTATCGATGAAATAATCATTCCCACCTTACGCGGCTTAGAAAATCAAGACTCTCCATTTACAGGAATTTTGTTTGCCGGATTGATGATTGTAAAAAACTCTCCAAAACTTTTAGAGTTCAACATACGCTTTGGCGATCCGGAAACGCAGGTTATTTTGCCAAGAATCAAATCTGATTTTGTTGATTTAATCGAAGCCGCAATTGATCAAAGGTTGGATGGATTTCAGATCAAGTTTGATGAGCAAAAAAAAGTTATCTGCGTGGTAATCTGTGCCAATGGCTATCCTGGAGAATATAAGCAAGGCGCAGAGATTAAAAATTTAAATCAAACAATTGACATTTCCGACACAAAAATTCTTCACGCAGGAACAATAAAAAAAGATGGAAAGATCCTTGCAAATGGCGGTCGAGTTTTAAACATTGTTGCCAGTAATTCCTCTTTTAAGAATGCCAGAGATAAAGCATATCAGGTCGTTGATTTGATCAATTGGAGTGGCGGCTTTGTTAGAAAAGATATTGCAAAAAAAGTTGAGGGACACTTCTAAGAAACCGTCCTAAGGGAATCTCTAAAATCTATCAAAATCGCTTCCGTAGCTCAGGGGATAGAGCAGTGGTTTCCTAAACCATGTGCGCATGTTCGAGTCATGCCGGGGGCACCATACGAAATTATGATAAAAATTGGACCAATCCAACTAGATAGCAAAGTTCTTCTCGCTCCAATGTCGGGCGTTACTGATCTGCCTTTTCGCCGCTTGGTGAAAGGCTTTGGCGCCTCACTGGTTATTTCTGAGATGATTGCATCAAGAGCAATGATTTTGCAAACGCGCGAATCTCTACAAAAATGCCAAAAAGATGATTCGCACTATCCAATGTCGGTGCAGCTTGCGGGCTGTGACCCCGAGGTAATGGCCGAAGCAGCGCGTCTCAATGAAGATCTTGGCGCCGATATCATCGATATTAATTTTGGTTGCCCAGTAAAAAAAGTAGTCAACGGATTCGCCGGAAGCGCTCTAATGAAGGATGAAGAGCTTGCCACAAAAATTATGGAAGCGGTAGTGAAAGCAGTAAAAATCCCCGTTACAATGAAAATGCGTCTTGGTTGGAATTATGAAAATCTCAACGCACCAAGTTTGGCAAAAAAAGCTGAAGATGTTGGGATTCAAATGCTTACGGTTCATGGTCGCACAAGATGTCAGATGTATAATGGCAATGCAAATTGGGCGCTAATTCGCAACACAAAAAATGCGGTGAAAATTCCTGTAATTGCCAATGGTGATATTAAAAATACTGAAGATGCAAAAATGGCGTTAGAGCTCTCTGGTGCTGATGGCGTGATGGTTGGTCGTGCTTGTTATGGCAAGCCGTGGCTGATTGCACAAATTGATGCTGAACTGCGTGGAGACCCTGCTATCAAGGTTCCATCACTTGTTGAGCAAAAACAAATCATCCTCAATCACTTCAAAGAAATGATCGAGCATTACAGTGAAATCGGCGGAATCCCGCTCGCCCGTAAGCATATCGGCTGGTATAGTTCGGGTTTAAAATCATCGGCAGAATTTCGTGCCAAAATTAATATCACTCAAGGTTATGAAAATGTGCGCAATTTAATCGCGCAGTTTTATGATGAAAAAATTGCAGAAGGATCGCAAGTGATCGTGCAATAATTATCCATCTGAAGAAATGAAGCCAAAACAAACAATCAGCCTCTTCAGCCTTACTATTATTGTGCTTAGCCTAATAATCGGAATGGGAATTTTCAAAACCCCCGCAACCGTCGCTGCAAAATCTGGCACCGAATTTATTTTTTTCGCCGCATGGATTATCGGTGGAATCATAACTTTACTTGGCGCATTAATTTATGCCGAAATAGGTCAGCGCCTGCCCGCAATGGGTGGCTATTATAAAGTATTTTCTCACTGCTATAACCCCGCAATTGGGTTCACCATCAATGTTTTAATTTTAATCAGCAACGCCGCAACTCTCGCAGTAATCGCATTAATTGGCGCTGATTATGTCAGTGATTTATTGTTCAATCAACCATCAGGAACCCTCTTCAACATTGTGGTCGCATCAATATCAGTCGCCTCATTTTATTTTGTAAATTTATCCGGATTAAAAACCAGCACTCAATTACAAAATGTTTTAACCATAATAAAAACCGCCTTAGTAATCTTGTTAATCGCCACTTTGTTAAAGGGCACAAATGTGATTCCGCACGGATATAATGATGATGTAATTCACATATATAATGGCGACAACGCCTTGATATTGCTATTGATAAGCCTAGTTTCAGTTTTATTCACCTATAGCGGCTATCAACAAGCAATTAATTTTGGATCAGAAGTTTCATCAGGAAAAATCATGAAACGCGGCATCATAATCGGCGTTTTAATCTCGATTTTTCTATATCTCGCCATCAATTATGCCTATATAAAAATTATCGGCTTCAACGAAATAAAAAATGCCAACGCCATAGGAGCCTTGCTATTCGAGGTTTGGTTTGGAAAATTTGGTGCCAAAATTTTTGATATTTGCATGATTCTTAGTGTTTTAGGATATGTAAATATAACTTTATTAAGCAATCCGCGCGTAATGTTTTCGATGAGCGAAGATAAAGTTTTACCACGCATCTTTCAAAATAAAAATCACAAAACAGAAGCCTTATCATATGGCTTGGCAGCGTTTTCAGCTCTAACAATTATCATAACTTTTTTTGGCAAACAAGTCGATGATATTTTAAGTTTTAGTATATTTTTAGATTGCATTGGCATGACAGGATCGGTGGCAACTTTATTTATTTTGCGCAAGAAAAAACAAGGCGATAAATTTGTCGATGGAAATCTTAAAAAATTTACGCCGTTTTTTACGGTTTTATATATAATATTTTATATGTTTATATCGGTTGCGGTTATAATTGATAAGCCTTCGGCGGCATTGACTTCGATTGTGCTTTTATTTGTTACGCTGGGTTTATATTGGATATTTTATCGAGTAAGAAAGGAGAGATAATTCTTATGCAATTTATGTAAATTGAAAGTTTGAGTTGCAATTTACATAATTAATATATTTGCAAGTTTTTATACAAAAAATGGTGGTGACATATTTTATATAAAAATAATTTTATTCAGCCTTATCGTTAGCTTTTTTGAAAGCATCAAAAGCATTGGCTATCATAGCTTTAGAGGCAACTTGCCAGTTTCCAGCCGCACCTTTTTTGGTTTCAATTTTGGCAATTAATCTCCATGTTAAGTTTTTTGTATCAAACAAACCTAAGTGCAAATAAATAGAATTTCCTGAATTATATTCAGCTTCTCCGCCAGAAATTATTGCTAATGCAAATTGATAATTTCCAAATTTTTCTGTGATTTGAGAAGCAAAATTTTTAACCGCTGGATTAGAGGCTACTTGCTCTATGGCACTTACATTATCAAGCGTGCTAATAAATTTTGAATAAAAGTTATTTCCAATTGCGCCGGTGACTTTTTCAATTATTATGCCAGCTGGAATAGTTTTATCCGCTCCATAAACCGTGCCCCACCCAACAATAATTGATGGATCTATGCTTTTTGCTCCAGCACTAACTTTTCCGCTAAAGTCTGTTGTTGGAAATACAATAACTTTGCTGATTTTAGAATTTAAATCAGTGCGTTCGTATATTGTGTGAGGCTTTGGTCCAATCATTGAGCAAGATGTTACAAAAGCTATTATCGCCAAAATAGGCAAAGATTTTTTCATATTTTTTAGTATTTGAATTGAGAATAGTGTTTTCAGATAGCTAAACGCTTGCCTGAATTTGACAAATCAGTTTTTTTTTCATGGTTAAAAGGCCCTCAACTAGCTTTGTTAATTTTTTAAAAGCCTCGCTTGGTGACTATAGTCACCTAATAATTTAAAAGCAAATAGGCTATTTATTTTTTCTATATGAGAGGAAAAAATGCCGAAAAAATAGTTTTTAAATTATTGGGTGAATTTGAAAGAATTCGCAAAGAGAATGGCCTGTCTCATGAAAAACTTGCGAAATTGGCTGGGGTTAATCGCTCAACTATTAGTTTGCTAGAAAGTAAAAAAAGAATTCCCACCATACTAACTTGTCTTAAGATAGCTGAGGCTCTGGAGGTTTCTCTTTCTGATTTGTTAAAAACTGTCTGTGATATAGAGAGACTGTTGCAAAACCCAATAAAAAAATAACAGAAAAAATCATAAAAAACAACTTGTTAATTACCAAAATTATCCATACAATTACACCCGTTTCAACCCTTGATTTCATTGGCTCAAATCAAGTTTAGGTTATCAAATTATCAGCAA
>CAMDJN010000044.1 GCA_945900795.1 Rickettsia typhi
TCATGCAAACAATTGCTTTCAATCTCAAAAGGCTCGTGGTTCTGACTAAAGAAAATGCCGAACTAATCTCTCAAAACATAAACCCACCACCTCTGATAACATGAACAAGGGAGGGCTACGCCCGCCCCTTACCAAAACACCAAAATACCCAAACTAACCAAAAAATGAGCCCTCAAAAGCTCAAAAAACCAAGAAATTCCAACAAAAACTTTTGCTTTTCTGACTCGCAAAAACTTTTGATCTTAAATTTATGAAAAAGTTAGATTTGCAACGGCCCCATTAGAGATACGGCTATAAATCTTACAGAAGGTGATTCTGGAAAAACTTTTGCCGCGATATTGGCAGGTTTGGTGATTATGGCAATTATTGCCGCGGTTTCAGGGGGGGTTGCAGGTGGAGTGTTTAATGTTAATGGTGGGTCTTGGGCAAGCCTGAGTCAACCGAAACAAGTATTAGAGGCATTAAGAATGGTGACGGAAGGTTTCCTTGCGCCAGTTGGTGCTATAGTTGCTGGTGCTGCTGGTGTGGCTTGGGGGACAAAAAAATTAGCAACATCTTTGGTAGATAAAGACGATACCTTCAAGGATACAAGTGAGAAAGTTGAGGTAGTAGCCAATATTTTAAAGCGCATGACTGAATTGGGATATGATGTTAACATGACTTCCAAAGATCATCCTAAGAACAAAGAGAGGACGAAGCCGAAATTGTATACATGTGAATGTGAAGCGATGGATGCTCTAATGAAACTTGACCCAGAATCATTACGCGAGTTGCAATCCAATATAAGTCCTGCTGCTATGAAAATAGATTCTGCTAATAAAAAAACAGATCCTGCTAATAACCAAATTCATCGTGCGATTGACGCAGTTTTGAATAGCGCTTGTAACGGAGCGATTTTAAGCACTGATATTACTAAGTTGACTGCTACTACTAAGTTGAATGCGCAAGCGTTGTCGGACCTCGAAAGTGTTAATCTTGACATTAGTTCTTCTAATAGTAGTAATAATAATAATAATAATAATTGTGATAGTCTCTGGCAGCCATCAACAAAAGCATCCAGCAATAGCAATAGTCATGGTATCCGTTAACCTTCTTAGGCGGGAGGATATCCCTATCCCTTCCCAATGTTTTATTTTCCCAGCCATTTAAGAAACATGTGGAAGGGGTAAGATACCCCTTCCAGCCCCTAGGATACCCCTTCCCAGCCGTTTAAAATTTCTAGCTAAGAAGGGCGACCGGAAGTAACAATGCGCTTCACCATCTCTTCACGGAAGTTTTTGATCAAGCCTTGTACTGGCCAGGCGGCGGCGTCTCCTAGAGCGCAGATTGTGTGACCTTCGATTTGTTTGCTGAGGTTGTGGAGTTGGTCAATTTCTTCTACTCTTGCATTTCCCTCCACCATGCGATCCATAATTCGCATCATCCATCCAGTGCCTTCGCGACAAGGAGTGCATTGTCCGCAAGATTCATGTTTATAAAAATGCGAGAGTCTTGCAATCGCTGCAATTACGTCGGTTGACTTATCCATCACGATTACACCGGCAGTTCCAAGCCCTGATCCAACTGCTTTAAGAGAATCAAAATCCATCAAAACATTATCACAAATTTCTTTTTTGAGTAATGGAACTGACGATCCTCCCGGAATAACTGCTAAAAGATTATCCCAACCGCCGCGCACTCCCCCGGCATGTTTTTCGATGAGTTCACGCATAGAAATTCCCATTTCTTCCTCGACATTGCACGGCTTGTTTACATGGCCTGATATGCAAAAAATTTTGGTGCCGGAATTTTTCTCACGACCAATTGAAGCAAACCATGAAGGGCCACGTCTTAAGATGGTTGGAACAACTGCGATTGATTCAACGTTATTAACAACTGTTGGACAGCCATAAAGTCCGATAAGCGCTGGGAATGGTGGTTTGAGACGTGGTTGGCCCTTGTTTCCTTCGAGACTTTCAAGCAAGGCAGTTTCTTCTCCGCATATGTAGGCGCCAGCTCCGCGATGAATATAAACATCCAAATCCCACCCGCTGCCACAAGAATTTTTTCCGATTAATTTTGCTTCGTAAGCTTCGTCAATTGCCTTTTGTAAGGCGCGAGCTTCGTTGTAATATTCGCCCCGGATGTAGATGTAGCAGGTGTTAGCATTGACCGCTCTTGCTGCAATGAGACAGCCTTCGAGAAGTTTGTGAGGTTCGTTGCGTAAGATGTCGCGATCCTTGCAGGTTCCTGGTTCAGATTCGTCAGCATTAATGACGAGGTAATGTGGGCTTGAACGACAGAGCTTCAGCTCTGGCAAAACAGCCCCAAACGGCTGTTTTGAGTGAATAGCGGGCGAGGCACCGAGCCCAGGATTAGCGCATTCATCATTTGGTACGTCCTTCTTTGGAACGAATGACCATTTCATTCCGGTTGGAAATCCGGCTCCACCGCGGCCTCGTAGACCAGAGTCTTTAACTTGCTGAATCAACCATTCAGAACCGTTATCAAGAAATTTTTTAGTTTCATTCCAATCGCCCCTGGTTTGTGAATCCTTTAATCCAGATGATTCGTAGCCATAGAGGTTGGTAAAAATTTTATCTTGTTCCTTCAGCATGTTTGGTTTTTTTTAAATTTTTAGAAGTTCCCTTATTTTGAGAAAGTGGGACTGTAGCAAATCCTAATTTTTAGAGGTTCCCTTACCAAGTTTAATTTTGGCCGAAGCTAGGTTTCTCGTTTAGCAAAATCAATTGCCAAAAAAAAAGTCCAACATAGCGTGAAATGGTACTTCATTCGCGGCCTTGTATTTAAGGAACCTCTGAAAAACCATCTTTTTTTTGTAATTTTGTCGTCAGACCAATTTGCTCGCGAGCGCGTACCTCTTAGTACGCTTACCTGCTCGCAAACTGATCTTCCTAAAAATTCCTCGAAAAATCCAGGTTTTTCAGAGGTTCCTTAGCTATTCCGCGACACATTACTCTTTCAATAAAATCGGTGCAAAAATTACTACTTAAAATCAAAAAAGTTTGTATCCCTGCGCTGCTTTTGTTCTCAATTTTTTGCCTAATTTTTAATTTATTTTCTTGCTCGCAAGGTAGGTTGGATCCTTTTGATCCGGTTGCGGGCATGAGAAGATCAGAAATAAAAGATACGCTTATAAAAAATAATAAAGCTGAAAAATTCAAACTTTTTAAAAGCAAAGATGATGATGACATTCCTAACGTTTCCAAACTAATCTCAGTTCCCCTTCCGCCGAATGCCAAAACTGGTATTGATGTTGTACCAAAAGGAATAGTTTCCAATCAAATCGTTGGCGGAGAAAGGATAGTATCATTTTCCGTTACAGATCAGGTCCCTCTAAAAGATGTTTTGATTGAGCTTGGTAGAATTGCTAAGATTGATGTGGATATGGATTCGGGGATTCATGGCTCCATCATCATTACTGCTCAGAACCGTCCGTTGAAAGAAGTCATTGATCGCATTGCCGATCTTGGAAGTTTGCGTTACAGCTATAAAAATGGAGTGCTGCATTTTGAGCGTGACTTGCCTTACATGAAAAACTATTTCGTTGATTATCTGGTTGGTGGAAGTTTGTGGGGAGATGTCGAGTCAAATATCCAAAAAATTCTTGATGCAGCTGAAGACTCTCCAGCTGCAGAGGCGGATGCGCAAGCTGCAATAGCTAAAACTACAATAGCCAAAGCTTCTTATTCATCGAATAAATCTGCTGGTATAATCTCAATTTTTTCTACAAACAAACAACATCAAGCTGTGTCGAAATATCTTGATGATGTTGCCAGGCATGCTTCAGCTCAGGTTTTGATTGAGGCAAAAATTATTGAAGTAACGCTCAAAGACACTTTCAAAACCGGTATTGACTGGTCGTGGGATTTGAAGTTTGGTAATGGCAAATCCGGTAGCGTTGCTTTAGCTGGAACGAATATCGCTGATGGAGTTCTCAAACTTCCTGTGGGTCCGGGAATTAAAAAGATTTTTGGCGGTAACATGTCTGGTACAATTAACGCACTCGAAGAATTCGGCACAACCAGAACCATTTCTAGTCCAAGAATACATGCGATTAACAACCAAAAAGCCACGATCTCCTTCACAGACAAATTGGTTTATTTTACCGTCATTAACACGCAATCACTTGCTGGAGCTCAAACTGGTGTAGCTGGGGGTAACGTAGTTGCCAGCGCAAGCACGTCTACCAAGCAAGAAGAAAATATTGGAACACAGCTTTCGATTACTCCTTCAATTAATTTGGAGACCAACGAAATCACGATGAATATCAAGCCAAAGCTTTCGGTAAAAAGTGACACGGTAGCAGATCCTGTTAATCCAAGCAATCTTATTCCGGTTATTCAAACGAGAGAAATTGAAACTACTGCCAAAATAAAAAGTGGAAATGTCGTTGTGATTGGTGGTTTAATGAAGCAAGACACTAACAGTAATGATAAGGGTGTACCGCTTCTTAACAGAATTCCTGTTATTGGCTGGTTCTTTAAAACTGCGGTCAGAACTAATAACATTACCGAAACTGTGATTTTCATCAAGGCGACAATTATCAGTAGCTCGACTTCTGTTGGTCAGGTTGACCGCGATCTGCAGGAAAAGTTTGACTCTGGTAGGCGTCAATATTTTGAGGATTAGGAGCTTGCGGTTATAGTTTTATTTAGTACGTGACACGAGTTGCGCCCCGCATTGCGGGGATCCCCACCCATATGCCGAAGTGGTTCGGCAACTTGAATCAGATTCGGTATAGATGAAATCCATCCTAAAATATCTTCTACTAGCTAGCATCCGAGATCGTCTTTATCTCGGTATTTTTATTTTCTTAGCGGCCTCATTTTCTGTTTCCATTTTTCTCGGATCAACAGCTTTGGTCGAAAATCAACAAATGACTGCAGCCTACATAGCGGGTTCTTCCAGGTCTATTTTAGCTCTTGGAATGATTCTGTTCGTATGTTTGAGTGTTAGTAGGTCTTTTGAAAATAAGGAAGTTGAGTTCATCATCTCCAAGCCAATTTCACGTGAAACATTTGTTCTCGGATATCTAATCGGATTTCTTTTAATTGCGCTCCTAATCTTGATTCCTCTTGCTATCGCAATGTTTATTGTGACCGATTCTAGTAAGATTGGTCTTGCGGTTTGGGTTGGAAGTATGGTGCTTGAAATGATTTTGGTGATTGCATTTTCTCTGTTAGCCTCGTTGATACTGCGTAACTCGCTCTCAGCAATCATGGCTTCATTTGGATTTTACATTCTGTCGCGTTTGATGGGGATGTTTCTTTTGGCAATCGAAGTACCACAAACTTTTGCTTACGCAAAATATCATTTTTTCCCGACCTTGTTAAAATTTCTTTCAATAATTTTTCCAAGGCTTGATTTGTTTGGTCAGAGCGCATGGTTGAATCATGGTATTTCTGATTTTATGAATTTGAAAATTATCCTTCTACAATCCGCGGTCTACGCTCCATTATTGATCTTCATGTCATTTCATGATTTTAAAAAGAAGCAGTTTTAGAGCCTGTTTAGAATCTTTTTTAAACCCAGATTTTGTCATATTTTTAGCGCTTTTTCGATAAAATTATGATAAATATCTGGAAATATTTTGAGTAATTTTATCGAAAAATAAGCAAGAATAGGGCGAAATATGGGTTTAAAAAAGATTCTAAACAGGTTCTGGGATGAGATTTAGTGCCAACCTCAACATCATGATTAAAGCAGCTGAAAAGGCTGTGGCGTACGTATCACGGGATTTTACCGAGCTTGCTAATTTACAAAATAGCCCCGCTACAGCTGATAAGTTCGCTGTTGCATCATATAATAAAATAAAACGAATTCTAATCGACGATCTTTGGAATTTACGGCCTGATTATGACATCACATTTTCTGATGGTCAAAAATTATCCAGAGATGGTGAGGCGGAATATTCTTACAAAATTATCCCGATTGATGGAATGGATAATTTTATGCGCTCCGGCTCTGATTTTACTATTGCCATAGCGCTTGAACATCTTAATAAAAACGGTCAGATGGAGGCAATTTCCATCGTAATTAAAAAAATTATCGGTGGTGAGACCTACTATTGTGAGAAGGGCTTTGGCGCATATTGTAACGATCGTCGTATTCGTGTTTCAAAAAGACCTACAAGTGAAACCAGGCTATGTGCGGTTCAGAACATCAATCAGGATGTTAAAGAATTCCTTGATGAACAAAAAATTGTAAACATTTCTCCACGTTTTTACGGATGTAATACTCTTGAAATTGCTTACCTTTCCTCTGCCCGTCTTGAGTTAGCGATATTTGGGAATTCGGATAACCACTTTCTTGAACCATTCTTGCTGTTGGCGCGTGAAGCTGGAGGAATAGTTAAGAAAAGTAAAAATCTAACCCTGGTCACAAACAACTAGAGGTTCCCTATAATTTTATTTTTACGCGACACTAGTCGCGCCCCCAAAAATTCTTTCTAAAACTTCTTTGTCATAGTCTGACATCTTCAGGTGGAATGGGTATATTTATCAAAATTTTACCAAAAAAGCGCTCAAAATATGCCGAAATCTGAAATAAAATTAATTAGCTAACAGCGTCTATGCAATTCATTGATGAAGTAAAAATTGCTTTGCAGGCCGGAAACGGTGGGAATGGCGCGTCTAGCTTTAGACGTGAAAAATTTATTCCTTTTGGAGGTCCAGATGGTGGAGATGGCGGAAGGGGTGGAAGTATCGTTTTGGAATGTGTAAAAAATCTTAATACCCTGATTGATTTTCGTTTTCAGCAGCATTTTAACGCGAAGAGCGGAGCACGTGGACAGGGTGGAAATAGACATGGTATCTCTGGGGATGATTTGGTTTTAAAAGTTCCCTTAGGTACTCAAGTTTTTTCCGAAGATGAGCGAATGATTTTTGATTTGATGCATGATGGTGAAAGAGTCGTAATTGCTAAAGGTGGTCGCGGCGGTCTTGGAAATAGTAACTTCAAAAGTTCAATCAATCGCGCGCCCACCCATGCTCAAACAGGCGAAGAGGGGGAAGGTTTGTGGGTTAAGCTCCAGTTGAAACTTCTTTCCGATGCTGGCCTGTTGGGTATGCCGAATGCTGGTAAATCAACCTTTCTCTCCGTTACTTCACGTGCAAAACCAAAGATTGCGGATTATCCATTTACCACTCTCAAGCCACAGTTAGGAGTGGTTTATGTTGATAGTCATGAGTTTGTTTTGGCTGATATTCCAGGTTTAATTAAGGGAGCTTGTGAAGGTAAAGGACTTGGAGATCGTTTCCTGAAGCATGTTGAAAGATGTGGAGTGTTGCTGCATTTGATTGATGGAAGTGCGGAAGATGTGGTTGAAAATTATCGTGTAATTCGTGAAGAGATCGCGGGTTACAGTAGTAAGCTCTTGGAAAAGGCCGAGGTGATTGCAATTAACAAAATTGATCTTCTAAGCAAGGAAGAAATAAAAGAAAAAACTGATCAGTTGAAAAAGTTTATTCGCAGTAAGGGTGCCACTAATCTTGCTCCACTGGTTTCTAAAATTTTTACCATATCGGCAGCAACGTCAAATGGCATAACTCCTCTTTTACGTGAATTGTATAAAAGAATTGAAGAGAATCGTAGCAAAAAAGATGATTGAAGAAGTTGAAAGAAAGGCGGTATTAATCACCGGAGGAGCGAAAAGAATAGGCTGTGAGCTTGCGTTGATGTTGGCTTCGAAGGGTTACGACATTGCGATTAGCTACAATAAATCACAAGAAGAAGCAGAAAAATTATCCAAAAAGATTCGTCAAGATTTTAAGGTTAGGTGTGAGATTTTTTGTTGTGATTTGCGTGATCAAAAGCAGACACAGATTCTTGCCGAATCAGTTCTTAAAGTTTTTCCGGCTTGGAATCTTCTTATCAACAATGCCTCAATTTTTAATGAATCGAAATTTCTTTCTTCCCCCGATTCGTTGCTAGAAGAAAATCTCAATATTCATTTTCGCTCTCCGCTAATTCTTTCAAAATTTTTTGCACAACATGTCTTGAGCGCTGCAATTGAAGGAGCGCAAATTATTAACATGCTCGATAAAAATATAGTACGTTTCAACACGCGCTATTTTCATTATCTCCTAAGTAAAAAGTTTTTAGCAGAAGCGACGAAGATGTTGGCGTTAGAGCTTGCGCCAAAAATCAGAGTGAATGGCATTGCGCCAGGCTTTATTCTAAACAGTGTTAATGAAAAAAATCCTAATTCTGAAACCCAAAACTTACTTCAAAAAATTCCTCTTCGAACCAGGGGTGGGATTGTGGATATTTGTCGTGGAATTGAGTTTTTGCTTGAGAGCAGTTTTGTAACGGGCCAGATTATTTTTATTGATGGCGGGGCGGGGCTGGTAAATTAGTTAGGGGAACCTCTAAAAATTGCTTTTTTTGTAAATTTTGTTGTTACCAAATTTTCTCGCGAGCACGTACCTCTAAGTACGCTTACCTGCTCGAAAATTTGTTGCCTAAAAATTTCTCAAAAAAATCTAATTTTTAGAGGTTCCCTTAGGACTTACGCATTTCCACCAAAAGCTTAAGAAGCTTTGGCTTTGGGTTGATATGCTATAGAGAAGATGGTGACGCGACCTACTGCTTCTTTCTGCGAAAGAAGGCGGGAACGTTTAGAATGTCATCGTCAATCTTGGTGCTATGTTTGGATGAATTGTCATTATCATCAAAAATAGTTGCGCCAAAGAATTGGTCTCGCTTTTTTTCTGCTGAAGACTTTGTTACTTCAGTTACCTCGTGCTCTTGATGAGCTTTTGCCTTACTCTTAACGTGAGTTTTTTTTACCTCTTCCTCCACTTCTTGCTGCACCTCTTCATCTTTAATTTTTGAAGCATTCATGAAGCTGAAAAGACTGAAGCCAGAGTGGTCTTTTTTCTTTGAAGGGGTTGTGCTGCGCTCTTTGCGAGAGGCTTTTTTGTGTTGGATTGCTGCTGCTCGGTGGTCACCACCTTCTTCCTCTTCCTCTTCTTGATCAAGTTTAGAAAATGTTTCTTCAACTCTGTCGTTAAAAAAACTGATTTGTGATAAATTTTCTGAATCCTTACGAGCCTTGATATTGTTGTTTTTAGCGATTGCTTCATCGCTATGGGCATAGTCAGGATTTGCTTCTATCGAATAGTTTTTTTTAGTGCCGAAACTGCTATCTGTTAATTCTTCAAATTCGTTATCTTCTGGCATTGTAGCAATTCCTGGATCAAAAAAATCCTTACCTGTTTGTGGAGAGATTCGTTCTTTGACTGGCTCTTGAACAGCGCTCTCCTTGGATGGACTGACGCTCTCTTCTTTGATAATAATCGGTGTTTCCTTGGGGGCTATTTTGAATCTGCTTGGTTCGTAATTTTCTTGCGCTCGAAACGAATCACGCTTGAATTCTTCTATGTCGATTCCGGTTGCAACAACGGAGATTCGGATTTTTCCTTTCATGTTCTCATTGAAGGCTGAGCCGAAAATAATATTGGCATTGGCATCAACTTCTTTCTTGATGGCGTTGACCGCCATATCAGCTTCGAATAGTGTCATATCTGGGCCTCCGGTCATATTTACCAGAACTCCTTTAGCTCCTTTGATCGAAATATCGTCAAGCAATGGATTGGAAATTGCAGCCTCGCAAGCAGCAATAGCGCGGTTTTCTCCAGCCGCCTCTCCCGTTCCCATCATTGCCTTTCCCATGTTGGTCATAATGGTTCTGATGTCAGCGAAATCTAGATTAACTAAACCTGGCATGGTAATGAGATCGGTAATGCCGCGTACTCCGGCATGTAGTACGTCATCTGCCATTTTGAATGCTGATTCGAAAGTGGTATGCTCGTTAGCGATTCTAAAAAGATTTTGGTTTGGAATGATAATCAGAGTATCGACGTATTTTTTGAGTTCTTCGATACCTTTCTCCGCTGTTTCCATGCGGTATTTTCCTTCAAAGTGGAATGGCTTTGTAACTACGCCGACAGTTAAAATATCACGCTCATGCGCAAGTTTTGCTATGACCGGTGCGGCGCCGGTTCCTGTACCACCACCCATTCCGGCAGCAATAAAAACCATGTTATTGCCTTCGAGATATCTTTCTATTTCTTCGATATTTTCTTCAGCAGCGGCTTTTCCTCTTTCAGGAAACGAGCCGGCCCCTAGGCCTTTGGTGGTTTTGATCCCGAGTTGGATGCGAAACTTTGCCAGAGAATTTTCTAAAGCCTGTGCGTCAGTATTAGCTGCAACAAACTCAACGCCTTCGAGACTGGCGCGAATCATATTGTTGATTGCATTTCCACCGGCACCACCGGCACCAAAAATTGTGATTTTTGGTCTCATGAGTTCTGGTTGAGGAATCTCGATTTTTAGAGACATTTCTGCTGACGCTTTGGATCTTTTTGTTTGATTCATACGAAGTTGGAGGAAGTTTTGAATAGTGCAATGTTTCTACGAATCAGTACTTCTGTGGTTAATAACTTTCTTAGAAATTTTTGATTTGTAATAGTCCCATAATCAATAATTTTTTTAAGGGAACCTCTAAAAATTGCTTTTTTTGTAAATTTTGTCGTTACCAAATTTTCTCGCGAGCACGTACCTCTAAGTACGCTTACCTGCTAGAAAATTTGTTGCCTAAAAATTTCTAAAAAAAAATCTAATTTTTAGAGGTTCCCTAAAATTATAAAAAAGTTAATCTGCAATGCTACTAAGAACCCGTTTACGATTTTTTTTAGCCACAGATTTAGTTTTATTTTAGTTCTATACCCAACCAGCTTCAAGAAGTTGATCGGGTATATTTTTTATTTTTACGCGACACAAGTCGCGCCCCCCAAAAATTCTTGGCAAAAATTCTTGGCTTGCGGGGATCCCAGATATATCGAATCTGATAAAAAAAGATCGGTATGTTGAATCAGATTCGGTATATTTCCGTTTATTTTTCGATAAAATTATTTGAAATTATTATCCTAAAATTATTCCATAATTTTTTAAGAAGACGTTGAAAATATGCCAAAATCTGTGGCTAAAAAAGATCGTAAACGGGTTCTAAAAATTTGGATTACAACCTTAATTTTTTTTATCTCCCAGCCTTCTTACGCTAATCTTGCGCTAATTCGTGATGCAGAAACTGAAAAATTTTTGCGAGAATTGTCTGTTCCGATTTTTAATGCTGCCGGCTTGAATCCTGGCGGAATTAAAATTTACATCGTGAATGATGAAAGCATCAACGCCTTTGTTAGTGGCGGTCAAAATATCTTCATCAATACTGGGCTAATCAAAAAATACAAAACGCCGGATACTCTTATTGGAGTTATAGCGCACGAAACCGGACATATTTCGGGGGGGCATTTGGCGCGCTCTCGTGAGGGTATCAAAAATGCCGAAGGGGCGATGTTGTTAAGTTATCTACTTGGAATCGGCGCCATGGTGGGAGGCTCTCCAGAAGCGGGACAAGCCTTGATTCTTGGTGGGTCACAAACTGCGGAAAGGCTTTACATGAAATTCACTCGCACCCAAGAAGAAGCGGCAGATCAATATGCCATCACATATCTTGATAGAATGGCCTATCCTGTAACGGGTCTTGTTAGTCTGCTTGAATTTTTTGAGTCGCAAATGATTGGCTACAAAGGAAAGATTGATGAATATCTCTTGTCCCATCCTGTTAGTAAAAAAAGAATTGATGTAATTAAAGCGCGCACTGTACATCAAAAATTTTCTAACAAAAAAATTAATCACGAGCTACAAAACCAGATGGATTGGGTGTTGGCGAAGTTGGAGGGATTTGTTGAAGATCCGAATGTGTTGTTGAAGAAATATAGAAATGGGAACAATGAAATAGAAAATTACATCAGATCTATCGCTCTATTTAAAAAAGGAGAGGTTGGTGAATCGTTGATTTTGCTTGATAAAATCATTAAGGAAAATCCTGAGAATGGCTTTTTACCGGAGCTAAAAGGGCAAATTTTATTTGAAACTGGTGATATTAAAAATTCGCTAATTGCTTACGACAGGGCAATAAAAATACTGGATCCTCACGATTCTGGTCTTGCAAAAATTGCTTTTGCTTCAGCGATATTGGCATTAAAAAATAATGACAAGGAGTTGGTTACTTTAGCGATTAAAAGACTTAGGGAGGCGGACGAATTTGAAAAAGAAAATCCGTTTTTATTCAAACAATTAGCTTCGGCTTATTCTAAAAATGACGATGATGGCAGGGCGTTACTGGCTTTAGCTGAGTTTAATTTTTTGATTGGCGATAAAAAGAAGTGTAAAAAATTTGCTACAGAAGCAAAGGAAAAATTACCAAAATCTGCCAAAGAAGAAATTTTGCATGCCGATGATTTGCTGGAGATTGTGAAGGACGAGTCTTAGAGTCTGTGGTCAATCCATTGGCGTCTATTTAAAGGGAACCTCTAAAAATTGCTTTTTTTGTAAATTTTGTCGTTACCAAATTTTCTCGCGAGCACTTGATAGCATATCAGCATGAAATTGCATATTTCTGACTTCACCTTTTTGGTAAAAATTTGCTCGGAGAATGACGCTGTATCACTTGATACAGCTTACATATCTCTGTCGCAATTTTTCCTCAAAAATGCTTCGTCATAAATATGCAATTTCATGCTG
>CAMDJN010000045.1 GCA_945900795.1 Rickettsia typhi
GTGGCAGCAGCCTTTAATCAGAGAAGAAAAATGTTACGGTCATCGCTTAAAGCTGTTTTTAACGATCCGGAAACTATCCTAAATTCATGTCGAATTAATCCAGAATTACGAGCAGAAAATTTGAAAATAGAAGAGTTTTGTAAAATCGCTTCTGCTCTACTTACATAATTTTATAAAATCTAAAATGACAAATCTTACAAAATTCAGAGACTTAGGTCTTTCTGAAATGATGATCAATTCCCTGCATAAAAAAGGTTTTGAAGAACCAACTCCAATCCAAGCGAAAACAATTCCATTCCTTCTCCAAGGAACAAAGGATTTAATCGGAAAGGCTAGCACAGGAACGGGAAAGACCGCAGCTTTCGGAATTCCTCTCATCGAAAATATCGCTCCTCAAGGAGACAAAAATTCTAAAAAAGTTCAAGCGATAATTCTTGCGCCAACTCGAGAATTGGCGATTCAAGTTACTGAAGAATTAAATTCTTTTGCTGAAGAGCAAAAAACACGCATCATTGCGGTTTATGGAGGACAGCCGATTGATCGTCAAATTGCTAGCTTAAGACGCGGAGTTGACATCGTTGTTGGGACGCCAGGAAGAATCATCGACCATTTGGAACGCAAGACTTTGGATATTTCAAAAGTTTCCTACATCGTACTTGATGAAGCTGATGAAATGTTAAATATGGGCTTCATCGATGACATTGAGGCAATCTTAAAAGCTGCTCCAAAAGAGCGTAGAACCATCTTGTTTTCCGCTACGATGCCTCATCACATTGAGCGTCTAGCTAAGCAATACATGAATGAATACGAGGTTATTTCGGTTGAAAGAGAACATCTCAGCAAAAATAACATTCAGCAAATTTACTTCGAAGTTTCTCAATCAGATAAGTTCGAAGCTCTCTTTAGAATAATCGATGTTGAGCAAGATTTTTACGGCCTGGTTTTTTGTCGTACCAAACTTGATGCTGACGAAATTTCTCACAAACTTGCTAATCGTGGATGTAGAGCTGAAGCGATTCACGGCGATCTTTCGCAAGGTCAAAGAGAAAAGGTTTTACAAAAATTCCGCTCTAAAAAATTAATGATTCTTGTTGCAACCGACGTTGCAGCACGAGGCATCGATGTTGAAAATCTTACCCACGTTATCAACTATTCGCTACCTCAAGATCCAGAAAGTTACGTGCACCGTATTGGTCGTACAGGTAGAGCTGGCAAGTCTGGAACTGCCATTACTCTCATAACTCCTTCTGAATATCGTAAACTACTCGCGATTCAACGAATTTCCAATTCAACAATCACGAAACAAAAAGTTCCGAATGTTTCTGATGTAATTGGGAGTAAGAAAAAACGTATCAAAAATTCTCTTTTAGAAATTATTGCTGCTGGAAATTTTACTGATCTTGAAGTGATTGCGGCAGAAATTTTGCAAGAAAGTCCTGATCCAAAAACTACTGTTGCAGCTCTGTTAAAACTAGCTTTCAAAGACGAGTTAAATGAAAGAAGTTACAGTGAAATCAATGACAGTGGATCCAGAAAAAGTAGAGACTTTAATAGCTACGATGATCGTGGCGCAAATGGTTATCGCTCCAATACAGATCAGGAAAGAAGGGGGTATGTTGACCGTAAAGGTACCGCGCGACTTTTCATCGCCAAAGGTCGTAATGATGGTATGGATCCACGCGGATTGGTTGATTTTATTCAAGCCAAGACAGGAATGGATCAGCGAAAAATTGATGACGTAAAGATGTTCGACGCATTTTCATTTTTTGCCGTACCCTTTGAAGATGCAGAAAAGATTTTGCATGTTTTCCAAGAGCAATCCGGGGGAAAAAGATCTCTAGTTACTAGAGCTAAAGAAAAATAAGTAAGGAGAATGGTGAGCACGGTTGGAATCGAACCAACGACCACCTAATTAAAAGTCAGGTGCTCTACCGACTGAGCTACGTGCTCCCATGAAAATTACAGAACCTCCCCAATCAGTGGCTGAAAGTGGTAAACACTTTCGTGATTGGAGTTTTGGCTTTGATTACCCATTCAATTTGAATGGGTACTAGTCAGGGGTCGCGGATTAAAATTTTACAATTCATAAAAAGCAACAATTCAAAATATCATGCAGGTTGTAATCTACAGCAAAGACAATTGCCCCTACTGTACCAAGGCCAAAATATTGCTTGAGAAAAAATTAAAACCACTGGGACTGATCTTTGCAGAAATTAAAATTTCTGATGAAACAACAAAAGAAGAGATGATTAAAAAATCCGGCGGTCGAATGAGCGTTCCACAAATTTTTATAGACGATTTTCATGTTGGCGGGTGTGACGATCTTTATGCTCTTGAGTCTGAAAAAAAGCTGGATCAATTACTCGCAAAATAATGACTCAACCCACATCCTGGCCGTTTCTAGAAGCTCAAAGAATTTTAGATAAAATCCGTAAAGAAAATTCCGTCGTGCGAAGCGGAGGCGAGGAAACTCCGGCAAAGGGCTTTGTTTTGTTCGAAACCGGCTATGGCCCATCAGGACTTCCTCACATTGGAACCTTCGGTGAAGTAGTGCGCACAAGTTTTGTGCGCCATGCGTTCTCAGTCCTTGCGCCACACATTCCAACCAAAATGATATGCGTTTCTGACGACATCGATGGTCTACGTAAAGTGCCAGATAATGTGCCGCAGCAAGATCTGGTGCGGGCAAATTTGGGGAAGCCTTTGACTTCCATTCCAGATCCATTCGGTACTCATGAATCTTACGGACATCACATGAATGCTCGCCTACTTTCGTTTCTAGACCAGTTCGGTTTTGATTACGAGTTCATTAGTGCTACAGAAAAATATCGTTCCGGCGCTTTCGATTCCACAATGCTTCGTGTATTGGAAAAATACGAAGAGCTGATGGAGTTAATGTTACCAACGCTTGGCAATGAACGCCAAGAAACATATTCACCTTTCATGCCAATTGACGCAGAAAGTGGAATCGTCATTGACAAGGGGGTTGTTGGCATCGACAAATCGCGCAGAACCGTGATTTACAAGGATTTGCAAGGTAAGCAAAAAGAGGTGCTAGTTACTGGTGGAAATTGCAAATTACAGTGGAAGATCGACTTTGGGGCGCGCTGGTACAGCTTTGGCGTTGATTACGAAATCTTTGGCAAAGACCACGGACCTAATGAAGGAATTTACCGTAAAGTCTGCGAGATCTTGGGCGGTAGGCCTCCAGTGAATTTTACTTACGAAATGTTCTTAAGTGACACGGGCGAAAAAATTTCCAAATCAAAAGGAAATGGTATTTCAGTTGAAGATTGGCTAAAATATGCGCCACAAGAGTCGATGGCACTTTACATGTTCCAAAAACCAAAGACCGCTAAACGCCTATACTTCGATGTGATTCCAAAAGCGATGGATGAATATCTGACTTTTTTGACTGCTTACGAGAATGAAAAGACTGGCACGCAAGGCATCGCCGGAGAGAAAGAATCTACGAAGTTAGATAATCCAGTTTTCCACATTCATGCGGGGAAAGTTCCGCAGCTAAACTTCAATCTAAGTTATTCTCTTCTGCTAAATCTTGCCAGTGCCTGCAACCCAGAGAATGATGCGGTTCTGTGGGGATTTATTTCGAAATATCAGCAAGGACTTGCAAAAGAAACCTCGCCACTTTTAGCGAAGATGGTTGAGAGCGCAATTGCCTACTACAACAACTTCATCAGGAAGCATAAAAAATTCCGTGAAGCTACGGAAGTAGAAAAATCAGCACTTCGTGAATTATCAAAAGATCTTAGCGACGTAAGTCACAATCAGCAAGGAGATGGACAAATTCTACAAAATCTTGTCTTTCAAATCGGCAAAAATCACGGCTACGAGAAAAACATGCGCGACTGGTTCTTAGCGCTTTATCAAGTTCTTCTTGGTCAAGACCAGGGACCTCGAATGGGCTCATTCATCGCCTTATTTGGCATTGAAAATTTCATAAAATTAATCGAAGAAAAATTAATCTAGTTCCATGAATTTTTACAAAATTCTCAATCCACTCATCTATAAGTTAGATCCAGAAAAAGCTCACAATCTGGCTATTAAATTTCTTAAATTCCTACCAAATTCAGCAACAATTTTTGCAATAAATAACGATTACCAAAACTTACACAATGAGGTTTGTGGTATTGATTTTACTAACCCAATTGGCCTCGCTGCTGGTTTTGACAAAAATGCAGAAGTCGCAAAGACGCTAACAAAATTTGGTTTTGGTTTTATTGAAATAGGAACCGTTACTAAACAACCCCAAATCGGAAATAAAAAACCACGACTTTTTCGTCTTGCGGAAGATGGGGCGATAATAAATCGACTTGGATTTAACAATTACGGTGCAGATTTTTTTGCAAAAAATCTTACCGACATTTCTTCGTCCATTGTTTTGGGAGTCAATTTAGGCAAGAATGAAAGTACGAATGATGCGCTTGCAGACTATCTTTTTTTATTGAATAAATTTTACCAAAGAGCTTCCTACATCACGGTCAATATCTCATCTCCCAATACTAAAAATTTACGCGATTTGCAAAAAGGTGATCAGCTGGATGGGTTGCTGGAAGGGGTAATGAACAGAAAGCAAGATCTCGTAACTCATCACAAAAAAAATACTCCGATACTACTAAAAATCGCGCCAGATTTAACTTTGGAGGAGCAAGAAATAATTTCTCAAATTGCGTTAAAGCATCAAGTTGATGGTTTAATCGTGAGTAATACCACCATTTCGCGTAATCAAAATTTAAAAAGTAAAAATGCGGTTGAAATCGGCGGATTAAGTGGCAAACCTTTGCTTGAGATATCGAACCAAGTTTTAAGAAATTTTTACAGACTAACAAACGGAAAAATTCCTTTGATTGGAGTAGGCGGAATATCATCCGCTGCCGACGCTTATCAAAAAATAAAATATGGCGCTTCTTTGGTTCAAATCTATTCTGCCTTGATTTATCAGGGGTTTGGACTGGTTGAAAAAATCAAAAAAGAATTAAGTGAGATGTTAGAAAAAGATGGATTCAAAAACATTTCAGAAGCGATTGGAATCGATTGTCAGTAATCCGAGTTACCCTATCTTTAGATGATTTAATCAAAATAATATGACCAAACACTTCATTGACCTAAATCAAATCAAGCAAAAAGAGCTTCACAGCATTCTCAAACTTGCGCGCAAATTAAAGAAACAAAGCCTCGCCAAGCAGGAAAAGCTCTTGCCACGTAAGAATCTCGCAATGATTTTTGAAAGGAATTCTACGCGCACCAGAGTATCATTTGAAGTCGCAATGAACGAGCTTGGTGGTCATGCAATCGTGATGCAAAAAAATGACATGCAACTGGGAAAGGGTGAGACGGTTGCAGACACCGCAGCAGTTTTATCGCGCTTTGTTGATGCGATCATGATTCGCTCCAATTTTCACCAAACCATTACAGAACTGGCTGACAACGCCGCCATTCCAGTCATAAATGCTCTGTCAGATTTTTCTCACCCATGTCAAATCATGGCTAGTTTACTAACAATCGAAGAGCATTTAGGAAAAATTTCTAAGAAAAAACTCGCTTGGTTTGGAGATGCAAATAACGTACTTAACTCCTATATACACGCAGCACGAGCGTTCAATTACGAACTACGAATTGCGACGCCAAAAAAGTTAGATTTTTGTGATGAAGAAATCGCAAAGGCAGTGAAATCTGGAGCAAAAATCTCACGTTTTTTTGATGCAAAAAGTGCTGCAAAAGATGCGGATGTAATCATCACCGATACTTGGTTTTCAATGGGTGATGGATCTGAAGACGATGAAGGATTGAGAAAAGAAAAAATCAAAATGTTATCACCTTATCAGGTGAATTCTGAACTTATGAAGCTCGCAAACAAAAGGGCGATTTTTACCCACTGTCTTCCTGCATATCGAGGCTTTGAGGTTACCGCGGATGTTATCGATTCCAAGCGATCAGTGGTGTTTGATGAGGCTGAAAATCGTCTTCATGCGCAGAAGGCAATTTTGGTATGGGTTATGAAAAATGAATCGGATTAAAATGACAAAACACATTACAGTTGCCTACGGTGATGGCATTGGTCCCGAAATCATGGAAAGTACTTTGGAAATTCTAAAAGAAGCCGGAGCTGATCTGGAAATCAACACGATCGAAGTTGGTAAAAGAATTTACGAAGAAGGTTTTAACTCGGGCTTGATGCCGTCTGCTTGGGAAAGTCTCGCAAGCACAAGAATTTTACTAAAAAGCCCCATTACCACGCCACAAGGTGGCGGTTACAAAAGCTTGAACGTGACGATGCGAAAGAAGCTTGGGCTTTTTGCTAACGTGCGTCCCATCGCATCCTTTCACCCATTCATCGCCACAAAATTTCCAGGAATGGATGTTGTGATTGTTCGTGAAAATGAAGAAGATCTCTACGCCGGTATCGAATATCGCCAAACAGATCAAACCTACGAATGCTTAAAACTCGTGACTCGCGAGGGATGTGAAAAAATTATTCGCTACGCTTTTGAATATGCAGTTGCCAATTGTCGCAAGAAAGTGAGCTGCTTTTCAAAAGACAACATAATGAAAATGACTGATGGAACTTTTCACAAAGTCTTCGATGAAATTGCCAAAGAATATCCTGAAATAAGAAATGAGCACTACATCGTAGACATAGGAACAGCAAGGCTTGCAGCTAAGCCAGAAATTTTTGATGTGATTGTAACAATGAATCTTTACGGAGATATTATTTCTGATGTAGCTGCTGAAATCTCAGGCTCTGTAGGTCTTGCGGGTTCTGCAAATATCGGTAAAGATTATGCCATGTTTGAAGCGATCCACGGATCAGCGCCAGACATTGCTGAACAAGATATTGCTAACCCGACGGGATTACTCCACGCAGCAGTAATGATGCTTGTTCACATCGGTCAAAATGAAGTCGCAAACAAGATTCGAGATGCGCTCTACAAAACAATTGAAGACGGCTTCCACACAGCAGACGTCTATAACGAGAAGATCAGTAAAAAAAAGGTAGGGACAAAAGAATTTACTAAAGAAGTGGTCACGAGATTGGGTCAGAAGCCAAGTCAGTTGGCCCAGGCCAATTTTTGTTCCTCAAACCTCTCTTCCTCATTCAAAAAAACAGAAATTGTTACTGAAAAATCAAATCAAATTTCCGAAAAAAAATCTCTAATCGGTTTTGATTTATTTATTGACTGGGTGGAAGAATTTGACAATCTATTGAGTAAATTAAAAGGGATGGAAAGTGAGAAGTTGGAAATAAAAATGATTAGCGCAAAAGGTTTGCTGCTCTGGCCTCATCTCGATTTACACATGATGCCTAATTATTCAAAAGGCCTTACAGTTTTACGTTTTATTGGGAAGGGAATTACGGGTAAATCTAGTAATGACATCATTGATGCGTCCAAGGAAATCAACCACCAAGACATCATCGAAATGCTTTCTTTTTTACAAAAACAAAACATTGATTTCGTAAAATATGAAGGGCTTTACCTCTTCGACGGTAGGCCGGGCTACACTTCAGGGCAGGGAGAATAAAACAACAACATTAAGCTACACATCACCTTGCTACACAAAATCAGATTTTTTTATCACCTAAATTCTCACAGAATTTTTTTCTACCTTTTCCTAACCGCTATTGTTTGCCAATTTTTTTTCTGGACAAAAACAGAAAAAATTAAGCCATCACTGAGCATAGTCCCTCCTGCTCCAAACAAATATTTTACTTCTGCAATGTCTCTTGGAGACAAGGAGTTTTTGTTCTACATTCTTGCCTCTCGTTTACAGAATACGGGCGATGTTTTTGCAGGATTTTCTCCGCTAAAAAATTACGACTACTCGCGTCTTTACCAATGGATGAAGCGCCTGGATGAGTTAAATAACGAATCGAATCTAGTTCCGGCACTAGCAAGTTATTACTATTCGCAAACACAGAATAAACCAGATACACGTTATATAGTTAACTATCTCGACGAACATGTGACGGCAGAAAATATCAAGGCAAAATGGTGGTGGCTAGTGCAAGCAATTTACATTTCCAAAGATTTTCTCAAAGACCAGCGCCGCGCAGTAGACTTGGCCTACAAGCTAAGTAGTGGTTATGACGAAAAAATTATGCCGATTTGGGTTTTGCAGATGCCTGCCTTTATTAGCAAAGATGTGGGAGATGGCTGTACAGCTTTTTTGATCATTAAAAATTTGATTGACGAAGCAGAAAGTGGAAAGCGGCAATTTAGCGCTAAAGACATGGATTTTATGCGTCAATTCATCAATGAGCGTTTAGCGCAGTTGAAAAATTTGAAATTCAATCCTTACAAGTGCAAAAACAAAAAGTGACGAAGAGTTTTTTTCAAAAAGAGCTAACCAAAATCGTTAAAATCGCTCTCGCAGAAGATTGCGCGATTAGCGACATTACATCCGATTACGTCATCAAATCAAACAGCTACATCTCATTTGAGATCAAAGCTAGGGAGGATATTATTTTTTGTGGGAAAGAGGTAATGTCAGAAGTTTTCTCTCAACTTCAGCGCTCAAAAAAATTTTGTAACACAAGACTTAATCTAAAAATCTTTGTTAAGGATGGCGATGTAATAATGACTGACAAGCCAATCGCCTGCGGTATCGGAGATGCAAAATTAATTTTTGCTGCAGAAAGAGTTTTATTAAATTTGATCCAGCATTTAAGCGGGATAGCTACATCAACCAGAGATTTTGTTAAAAAATTAAACAACGAAAAAATAAACATTCTCGACACTAGAAAAACTATTCCTGGTTTACGCATCTTACAGAAACAGGCCGTCTTGGCTGGTGGTGGAAAAAATCATCGCATGAATTTGTCTGACAGGATATTGATCAAAGACAATCATATTGCTGTTGCGGGTGGAGCAAAAGAGGCAATAGAGGCGATAAAAATTTGTTCAAAATCATCGGTAAAAAAATTCCAGAAAATCAAAATCGAAATTGAATGTGACACCTTTAAGCAAGTCGCGGAAGCCTTAGAATCAGGCCCTGAAATCATCATGCTCGATAACATGAAAATTTCTGAGATTAAAAAATCAGCTCAATTGATCCGAAGTAAAAGCAAAAAAATCCAGATCGAAATTTCTGGTGGCGTGAACGAAAAAAATATTCAAAAATTTTCCAAACTCGATATTGATTTCATTTCAATTGGAAGTCTTACTCATTCCGTTAGGGCTGTAGACATTGGATTAGACGTCATTTAAAGAGCCTAGTATCAGAGCGCCTCGAAACCCCATCTCTCACTGTGGCTAAATTACCAGCCCTATTTGATTAAATTAAAATTCAGAACTTCCTCCCAAAAACATGACCGCAAAGCACACAATTACTTCCTTCACAACAAATGCCGTGAAGCCTTTTAAACTCTACGTCGGACTGCATTTGTTTGTTGTGCTTTACAACGCAATTGAGACTTCACTTTCCCCTTATGTAACAAAAATTTTTATTAACACACTTACCGAGACTCCGCGTGACGAGCTGTTTACGAAGGTTTGGCCAGTCACGTCAATTTTGATTTTACTCACGATTCTGAACGGCGTTCTGTGGCGAATTTCTGACTACGCTTGGATTAAATTCTCACCGCGCTTGAAGAAAAAAATTACGGTTGAGTCCATGGATTACCTCATGCAGCACTCATTCACATTCTTCCAAAATAACTTTGCTGGAAGCTTAGCCAACAAGGTTCGCGACCTTGCGAATTGCACTCACCAAATTTTTGAAAGGCTGCTTTTTAATTTTTTGCACGTGACTTTAATCCTTGTTATCGCCTTCTTCACGCTGCTTTCCATTAACAAATTTTTTGCTTTTGGACTCATTGCTTGGGCAATAATTTTTATTTTGATTGCGATTCGTGGAGGCAAAAAAGCCTCTGCCCTGGGGATTCCGCAGGCTGATCAACACACAAAAATTACCGGAGTTCTCGTCGACATTCTGAGTAACATTAGCAACGTAAAACTTTTTTCTCGCACTAGGTTTGAGCGCAGAAAAATCGAGAGTTTGCAAGACGAATTCACGAAAGTTTCCGAAGCAAAAAACTGGTTTTTACTGAAGTTTTTTTCTGTATCCGATGCTTCATTCTGCGCTTACCAAATCGTCTGCATTCTGGCGCTAGTTCATTTTTACCAACAAGGCTCGGTTACACTCGGCGACTTCTTCATGCTGTTTGGAATCAACAATTGGGTTATTCACATGATGTGGGCGTCGGCACAAGAACTTCGCGGATTTTTGGAAGATATTGGCACCATGAATCAGGCTTTGAATGTCATGAACGAGCCGTTGAAAATAAAGGATACGGAAGACGCAAGCAAGTTGGTGATGCAAGAAAAGAACGGCGGAGAAATTATTTTTGAGAATGTAAGTTTTGCTTACGGAGAAAATTCTAATCCAATTTTTTCAGGTAAAAATTTGGTGATTAAACCGGGTCAGAAGGTTGGTCTTGTTGGTCAATCGGGAAGTGGAAAATCAACTTTCGTGAATTTAGTTTTGCGTTTGTTTGACGTTACTTCGGGGAGAATTTTAATTGACGGACAAGATATATCACGAGTTACACAAGACTCGCTTCGAAGTGCAATTGGCATGATTCCGCAGGATCCGTCGTTGTTTCATCGGACGTTGGCGGAGAATATTTCTTACGGTATTTCTATCCCCAATTCGGCCTTTGATTATCCTCTTTCACAGGTGGGAAAGGAGTCCAACCCAGATCCGTCAATAGAGCCATCCATAATTTCTACTAACCAACACCAAACAAGGTTAGTTTTCTCTGCTTCTGGTGCTCATGCATCACCGATACATTCCGTTTCGGCTCTCACAAACCAACCATGTCTGACACAGGTTAGCGAAATTCTGAATGATTCTAATAACGGATCTAGGTTTAATTTAAATCTTTTTCCCCTTGTGGTAGAGGGCGATCAAGGGCCGGAGGGGTGGGATAACCAAATCATTGAAGCCGCCAAAAAATCCCATGCCCATGAATTCATTTCGCAACTTCCAGAATCTTACAATTCACTAGTAGGTGAGCGCGGAATAAAGCTCTCCGGTGGCCAACGCCAACGAATCGCAATTGCCCGCGCTTTCCTTAAAAACGCGCCGATTTTAATTCTAGACGAAGCAACGAGTGCTCTTGATTCAATCACCGAAGAGCAGATTCAAGACAGTCTTAAACAGCTCGTGAAAGATAAAACCACACTCGTCATTGCCCACCGTCTTTCTACGCTTCGCGACATGGACCGCATTCTAGTTTTTGATTCTGGGAAGATTGTTGAAGAGGGTTCACACCAACAGCTTCTAGCGCTAAATGGCACTTACAAAAAACTTTGGGATTCACAAGTTGGCGGATTTATTGTTGACGAAGACACGATTCCTTCTTCAACTTTCACTCCAAGTGGCGTGATTTCATTTGGAAAAATATCATGAAAATTACTCAAGCCTTCATCTTTGCTGCTGGTCGTGGAGAGCGTATGAGGCCTCTTACCGACTCAGTTCCTAAGCCTCTAGTAAAAATTAAAAATAAAGCGATCATTGATTACCTAATTGAAAAACTGAATCGAGTTCCATCGATTAAAAAAATAATCATTAACGGATTTTATTTGGCTGAACAGATTGAGGGGCACATTAAACATTTGGACAATTCGAAAATTATTTTTTCGCATGAGGTTGAGAAAGTTGAAACTGGTGGAGGATTACTGTTTGCAAGGGATAAAATTGATTTCAATCAACCACTTTTAACCATGAATGGTGATGTTTTGTGGCAAGAAAAAGATGGAGTTTCTGATATTGATTTAATGTGCGACATGTGGAAATCAGCTGATTGCGACATGCTGCTTGGTTTAAAAAAGAAGGAAGAATATTTTGGATATGATGGTAATGGAGATTTTAATTTTGATGCTGAAACGCTTGCTATCAAAAGGTTTGCAGACTCAAAAATGAGTCATGTTTTTACCGGATTACAAATCATAAATCCAAAAATTTTAGACGTAATTTTTCAAAAATGTTTTTCCATTTCTCACTTTTATAAAGTTGCAGAAAGCTCTAATGGAATTTTAAAAAATGTAAAAGGAGTCGCATTGGGTGGAGAATATTTTCATATTGGAACCGTTGGCGCAGTTGGAGTGACTGAGTCTTTAATGGACCGCATAAGCTAAGTTTAAGCATTCGTTGAGCTGCTTGAAAAATGCGCTTGCAAAATATTTTTCCGTTCGAAACATCCGTCGACCCCACGTTTCTTGCTGGATCTTTTGTATTTCTATAAGAAAGATTATTCCGCATCAATAAGTAGAATTTACTAAAACTTTTAACGTTTGTATTTTGTTCCATGTCCAAACCAATTTTTCAACGCACCAAGCCACACGTAAACATCGGTACCATCGGTCACGTAGATCATGGTAAAACAACGCTTACTGCTGCTATTACTTCTTACCTGTCTAAACAAGGTTTAGCTGAGAAGAAAGGTTACGATCAAAT
>CAMDJN010000046.1 GCA_945900795.1 Rickettsia typhi
CAAAAGAAAATGTTTCCAACTGAATCTGAAATGGAAACAATAGTGTTGTTGAAACTACAAAAAACTCTTACAACCCCATTAGTAATTGCTCTTTTCTTTTTACTAGATTTGACGACTGATTTTTTACTAACTGGATTGACTTCTGTCATGTTCTATAAAATAAAATTATTATAAAAAACTTACTTCACTGCTTTCTTTTTGTTCGCAATTGCGACACCTCTTCCTTTGCGAGTCTTGGCATTCGTGTGGGTTCTTTGTCCACGAACTGGGAGTTTTTTGATATGCCTAATACCACGATAACATCCTATATCTACAAGTCTTTTAATGTCGGAGGAAACTTTTCTTTTCAGGTCCCCCTCAAGAACGGGATAATCAGATTCTATCAATGACCTAACTTTACTAATAACGTCGTCCTCGATCATGTTAGTACGAAGCTTAAGATCTATCTTCAGCTTTTTACAAATTTTATGAGCAGTCGTGTCCCCAATGCCATATACGTAGGTTAAAGCAATAACAAAACGCTTCTCTCTTGGAATGTTTATACCAGCAATTCTAGCCAAATAGCCTCCTTTAAAAAAATAATTTGATGGTGAATAATTCGTTATCCAGAAATGCGACAACTCTGGGCCACATCTTGAAAAACAGCATTAGCATCTTTGGTCGCATCAATCGTTATAAGCAAATCTTTTACTTTGTAATATTCCACTAAATCTTTTGTGGTCTGACGATAAAGAGATAGGCGTTTTTTAACTACCGCCTCATCATCATCACTTCTTTTATTAAAATTGTGGCCACAACACTGGTCACAAATACCCTCCCGTAATGGTTGAGTAAAGTAATCGTTGTAAACCAATCCACAATCAGCACATGAAAAACGGCCAGAAATCCTTTTTATTAGGATGTCGTCACTCAATTCGAAATTCAGTGCAATGTTTATTTCTTTTTTCAACCTAAAAAGATTTTCATCCAAACGCATTGCTTGATCAATATTTCTTGGAAAGCCATCAAGAATAAAACCACTCTTGTACTGTTGATCGGACACAAGATCAGCAACTATTTTTATCATGATTTCGTCCGGTACAAACGATCCTGAATCTACGTAAGATTTTGCCAGTTTACCAACCTGACTGCCTGATAAAATTTCTTTACGCAGAACTTCTCCGGTAGAAATAGATAAAATTCCCAATGCTTTTGTCAATCTAGACGCTTGCGTTCCTTTACCAGAGCCTGGCGCGCCAAGAAAAACTATATTCATACCCGTATTTTTCTTCTGCGAGATCTGCCGCTTTTTGGAACGAGTATATAGGATTGAACTTGATTGATAAAATCTAACACGACACTGACCATGATTAATATTCCCGTTCCCCCGATATATAGCGGGATTGAATAATTAGATACCAATAGCTCTGGGGTTATACAAACAAATATCAAATATATCGCCCCAAAAAGGGCAAGATTAGCAACTATCTTATCTAGATATGTAGCTGTTGAGATACCAGGCCGCACACCAAGTACAAAACAATTGCTTTTGCGAAGATTATTTGATATCTCTTCGGTATTAAAAATAATCGATGAGTAAAAATACGAAAAAAACAATATTAATCCAGCAAATAACAAAAAGTAAATCGGACCACCCTTTCTTACAGCTGAAATTAAAATATCATTTTCAACATTAAAAAACTGCAACAACGCTATAGGGAACATCAAAATTGAGCTAGCAAAAATCGGCGGTATCACGCCAGAAATATTTACTTTGATTGGAAGAAAAGAATGATCACCAGAATTTGCGTTTCTCATAGCCGCAAGATTGGGGTACTGAATTTTAATACGTCTATACGCTCTCTCAGTAAAACAAACCAACAACAAAAGTGCTGCAAAAACTGTCAAAAACAAGATAACAACAAACCCGGAATATACCCCACTTCTGGTGAGGTCAAAAACCTGCACAACCGTTGAGGGTAGGGAGGAAACTATACCCACAAATATAATCAAAGATATTCCATTACCAATTCCGGATGAAGTAATTTTTTCACCAAACCACATAAGCATGACCGTGCCACCAACAAGACTAATGCTTGTTGTCCACAAAAAAACTTTTGAATCCGAGCCGAATACGCTATGCTCTGGAGATGAGAGAGCGTAGTAAACTCCTAAAGACTGAAATAACGCCAAAACTATTGTTAAATATCTGGTATATTGATTTACTTTGGCTCGCCCATATTCGCCATCTTTTTTTAGCACCTCCAAACCTTTATACATTGAAGTCATAAGCTGCATTATGATGGAGGACGTGATGTATGGCATGATATTAAGAGCGAATATACTCATCCTTTCAAAGGCACCGCCCGAAAAAAGGTTTATCATGCCAAACATTCCAAAACCGCCAGAATCATCAAGTAACAATTTTAAGGCATCAGCATTAACGCCAGGTATCGGGATAAAGGTACCAAAACGATATGCAAGTAAAACCAGTGTCGTAAAAATTACTCTATTCTTTAACTCTGCGCGGGAGGACATTATGACTTAGATACTTTCACGTGAAATCTTTTGCTTTTTCAGAATAAAAATCAACTTCTATCTTAACTTTTTTTACAGATGAATCGTGGGACTTTTTGCCCATCAACAACTTTACAGATGCTGACTGGTCTTTGATTAATCCAAATTCACACAATATAGCCTTAGTAATTGACTTCGTATTATCAAAACCATTCTTTTCTATAGCCTTGTAGACATTGTCTATAGTAATAATTTCGATATCTTGACTTCGATAGCTTTTAAAACCCCTCTTGGGTAATCTCATGTAAATAGGGGTCTGTCCCCCTTCAAAACCCTTTATTGAAGAGCCGGTCCTCGCTTTTTGCCCCTTAACTCCGCGACCGGATGTTTTACCCTTTCCACTTCCTATGCCACGTCCGAGTCTTTTTTTACTGTGCCTTTTAATTTTAGGCAAATTACTCAGATTGAACGAAGATAAGCCCAGGCCATCACCCATTTTTACAATTTTCTCGCTGGTTTTCATAAATCTTTTCCTATCACAAAATTATTGCAATCATTCGATTGTGGTACTGACTGCAGAAGAGCTTATTACAGCATTGCGCCTTTTTATCACTTCAGAAATATCCTTCGAACGTCTCTCGGCAATTATTCTAGGCGACAATAATTTTTTTAAAGCTAGAAAAGTCGCTCCAACCATGTTATAGGGATTTGACGTGCCAACTGACTTAGCGACAACATCGTTAATACCTAAACATTCAAATACTGCCCTCATTGGACCACCAGCTATCACACCAGTACCAGCACTTGCTGACCTAATAAATACTTTTGCCGCACAAAAACTTGCTGATACATCGTGATGCACTGTGCGACCTTCTTTCAAAGAGACTTTGATCATGGCTTTTTTTGCCGCTTCGAATGCTTTACTCTTGGCGTCTGAGACTTCAGTGGCGTTGCCCTTGCCGAAACCAACGCGACCATTCTTATCCCCAACTATAACCAAAGCAGAAAATGACATATTTTTACCACCTTTAACAGTCTTTGATACCCTGTTTATAGAAACAAGCCTCTCTACCAGATCGGAAGAATTTTTTGCTTGAACAGACTTTGGCTTTTTTGACATCACAAAAACTTAATTAAAATTTTAACCCAACCTTACGACAAGCCTCAGCTACCACTTTAACGCGACCACCATAGAAGTAGCCACCCCTATCAAATACGACTTCTGCTACGCCAATCTTTATGCACAGTTGGGCAAAAGCCTCACCAACAAAACCGGCCATTTCCATTCCGGTAGCTTTTTTAGATTTGTCCAAGCTTAGGGTTGAAAAAGATGTTATAATTTTACCTTCGTTACTCAATAATTGTGCGTATATATTTTTGTTTGAACGAAAAACTACAATCCTTGGCTTTAGAGCTATATTAAGCTCTGCCACGTTTTTTCTAATTCTAGATTTTCTTCTTCTGTATCCTGTGAGCATGTGTGAATTATGAAATAATTTATCTACCACATTCTACTAAAAGCACTTAATTTTTATAAAAAAACAAAGCGCTTTTAGATGAAATTGCGTGATTTTAATTTTTATTTTTTCTTGCCATCTTTTCGAAAGATCTTCTTTCCAAAGAATTTAATACCCTTTCCTTTATAAGGCTCTGGCTTTTTAAATGATATAATTTCAGATGCAACCTGTCCGACCAGAACCTTATTATTGCCGGATAAAACTATTAGATTTGGCTTCTCAAAAACAGCTACGATTCCGGCTGGCAAAGCATAGATTATTTCGTGACTGTATCCAAGGGTTAAAACTAAAATATTTTTATCAACCAATGCTTTGTAACCAACACCATTAATCTCTAACACGACTTTGAACGGCGTAGCTAAACCGCTTACAATGCTATTTATATTACTTCTATCCATCCCAACAAACATCGATGGTTTTTCTTTTGAAGATCCTTCGAGTGCAAATAGTTTGAGCTGTCTACCCTCAAGAGTGATACCAACTCCACTGCTAACTTTGTAATCTTTACTGGTTGCGCCAGACGTCAATGTAATGATGTTGCCATTGACAACAACGTCGATATTAACCGGAACTTGAATTGGTAATTTACCTATACGTGACATCTTTTATTTAAACTAAAATATCTTAAAAAGAACTTCGCCGCCGAGATTTCGCCTCTTCGCCTCGTAATCAGAGAGAATACCTTGCGATGTGGATATCACAAGAACTCCGAGACCATTGCGGACGGGGGCAAGGTTATCAACACCCCTATAAACCCTACCTCCAGGTTTTGAAATCACTGAAATTTCATTTATTACCGAAACAGAATTTGCATATTTTAAGTGGATCTCCAGCGAGCTCACGCCATTAACTCCTGGAATTTTGGTATAATTTAAAATATAACCCTCTTCTTTCAAAATGTGCAACACACTTTCTCTAAGAGAAGAAAATGGTGATGAGGTAGAGGATTTTTTTGCTATTGAAGCATTTTTAATTCTCGTGACTAGGTCAGAAACCGCATGATTACAAGACATCTATAAACTCCTTAATAAATTCTACCAACTAGATTTAATCAAACCTGGAACGGATCCCCATGACGCCATATCCCTAAGCACCATACGTGACAAACCAAATTTTCTTAGATTTCCTCTTGGTCTCCCAGTAATCTGACACCTATTCCGACATCTTGATTTTGAGCTATCTCGCGCCAATTCAGAAAGATTAACTTGCGCTCTCAATCTATCTTCAAACGACATAGATTGATCCTTCGTGATTGAAGTATATTTCTCTCTCTTTAACTCATGAAGAGAGGATAAGCGCCTTCTCTTTTTATCTCTCAAGACAACCGATTTTTTTGCCATATAATTTAGAAGAATACCTACCAAACTTGTATAAAAACAAGCGATCAGTTTTGGTTATTTAATTGGTAAATTAATTTTTTTCAGAAGATACAAAACCTCGTCTGGGCTCTTTGAAGTTGTCACTATAGTTATATTCAGCCCAAAAGATTTAACAACACCGTCTAATGGAATCTCAAGAAATACACCGTGATCCTTAATACCAAAGCTATAATGTCCACTCTGATTAAAGCCCTTGCGTGATAATCCTCTAAAATCCCTGATTCTTGGTAAGGCAATATTGATTAGCCTATCCAAAAATTGATACATTTTTTTGCCACGTAAAGTAACTCTGCAGCCTATTGGCAGTCCTTTTCTTAACTTAAAAGTTGAGATAGCTTTACGAGACTTTGTTAGCACAGCTTTTTGACCGGCCAGATTAGAGACTTGCGTTAAAATATACTGCAATAACTTGTTATCACTGTCTACCGCCTTAATCCCAGTGTTGATACTAACCATTACCAACCTAGGGATCGACAGGGAATTTTTGTGGTTAAACTTATTTACTAAATCTACTTTAGTACCGTCATACAACCTTTCTGTAAGAGTCTGCATTCCTTCCTTCAGATTTAATTATGAAATTTTTTGTTTGATATTTTAAAAATACGCATTTTTTGCTTTTTGGACGTTTCTCCACCCTGTTTATCTTCAAACCCAAAACCAACCCTAACGGCATTACCGTTATTATCAACATGAGAAATGTTTGATAAATGAATTGGCTTGGCTACTTCAACAATTTTGCCCTGTTCGCTAGAAGTTGGTTTTTTATGAATTTTGGCAAGATTAACTCCATCGACTACTACCCTCTTATCGGTAATGTTGGTAATATTTCCTGTAATTCCCTTACTTGAGCCAGCAATTATTAGGACTCTATCACCTTTTTTAAATTTCTTACTTTTCATTTTATACAACCTCCGAAGCTAATGAAGCAATTTTTAAAAAATTCTTCTGACGAACTTCGCGAGCAACGGATCCAAAAACACGTGTTGCTATTGGTTCGCCGTCCTTACTAATCAAAACCACGGCATTATCGTCGAATCGTATAAAACTACCGTCCCTTCTAACAATTTTGCTTTTTGTTCTCACGATAACACCTTTGGCCACCTCACCCTTTTTAACCTTTGATCCTGGAGCCGCAGCTACAATTGAAAGGACTATAACGTCCCCAACATGACTAATCATGTGATTTGATCCGCCAAGAACTTTGATACATTTTGCTAACTTAGCACCAGAATTATCTGCAACTGTTAGTATCGTTTGCATTTGGATCATTTGTTTCTTCGCGAATTAATTGATTTTTTTAACTAAATTTGAACCAGACAAGGCCCAACTTTTTCTTTTGGAGAATGGCCTGGAACTAACTATCTCAATCTCATCACCAAGACTTACACTTTTTCCAAAAGACTCAACAATGTAATAATCACGCTTAGTAATATACTTATCGTAACTAAGGTGTTTCACCATAGACATAGAAAAAGCCTTTATTGTCCTACTATCGATAATTTTCAAAACTACAACTTTCATCTGACTTAAAGATTATCTTTTATTTAAATTTGTGAAAATTCTGGCGATATTTCGTCTTTTAATTCTGTAAGATTTTAGCGCAGAACTATCCCCGGAAGAAGCCTTAATTCGCAACTCTAACAACTCTTTTTTAAATAAAATAACATCTTGTATTGACGCATCGGACACGATAGTACTTTCTTTTTTCATATCTTAAATGATTTGCAAAAATTTTGTCTTGAATGGCAGCTTTGCAGAAGCCTTTAACAAAGAAGACGCCGCTACTTCTTGAGATACGCCATCAATTTCAAAAATAACTCTACCTGGTTTAATTTTTGCAACATAAAATTCTACGTTTCCCTTACCGCTACCCATTCTAACTTCGGCCGGTTTCTTCGTTACTGGGGTGTGGGGAAAAACCATAATCCACAATTTTCCATCTCTTTTCATTGAGCGAGACATGGCCTTTCTGGCGGATTCAATTTGTTTTGAATTCAACTTACCAGACTCTAAAGCTTTCAGTCCAAAGGACCCAAACTTTAAAGAATTGCCATTCTTTGCAGCGCCAAGAATTTTCTTTCCACCCTTCTGCGCCTTTCTATATTTTGTTTTTGCTGGAACCAACATAAATTTTTAATACCGAATTAAACTAGCTGGAAAATTTTTGTCTTTTTTCTACAAAACCCTTGTAGATCCAAACTTTTACCCCGATTACACCATATGTTGTATGGGCGGTAGCAATTGCATAATCAATGTCGCAACGAAGAGTGTGTAATGGTATCGAACCTTCTTTATACCATTCGGTTCTTGCGATCTCAGCACCACCCAGCCTACCAGCGCAGCTGATTTTTACTCCCATCGCTCCAGACTTCATGGTTGATTGCATCGCTTTTTTCATAACTTTTTTGAAAATAGCGCGACCCTCTAACTGCTTCGCTATGCTTTGAGCAACTACAGAAGAAGACATGTCGGGCTTGTCAATTTCTACAATTTTAACATCGACTTTACAGCCAGATATTTTTTCAACTGCGCCGGTGATTTTTTCTATATCTGATCCTTTTTTTCCGATCAAGACTCCGGGCTTGGAGGTTTTGATGATCAAGTTCACTTTGTCAGATAATCTTTCGATAATAACACTTCCTATTCCAGAGTGAGAATATTTTTCTTTAACAAAATTTCTGATTTTAATATCGTTCAGTAACTTGGTCGCATAGTCTTTTTTTTCGTACCAGACTGACTCCCAATTTTTTTTGTTTAATAGCCTGAACCCGACTGGATTAACCTTCTGACCCACTGTTAACTATACCTCATTTGATTTTTTTTCAGCCAATATAACGCGTATATTGCTAAAAGTTTTTATAATTCTATTAGAGCGACCGCGCCCTCTTGCTGAAAAACGCGGAAGACCAAAAGAGCGACCAACCCTAATCTCACTCACATAAAGGTTATCCACATTCATATTATGATTGTTTTCGGCATTTGCCATAGCTGAACCGATCAATTTTAATACAACGGAAGAAGCCTTAAGGTTGGAAAATTGTAGCAACTTAAGCGCGCGCGCAACTGACAAGCCGGTAATATTTGTGGTTACCTTCCTAACTTTTAAAGGACTTGACTTGAAAGCCTTTAAATAAGCTTCTGCAGATACTTTGTTTTGTTCTTGCATAGTTTATTTTTTATCTTTTGTAACTTTTTTATCACCAGAGTGACTGTAAAAAGTTCTGGTCGATGCAAACTCACCAAACTTATGCCCTACCATACCTTCAGTGATTGAAACTGAAACAAATTTCTTCCCATTATGAACAGCAAAATTTACACCAACAAATTGCGGTAAAATTGTAGACCTTCTGGACCAAATTTTAATCACCTGCTTCTTGGAAGAAGAGTTATAATTTTCAACCTTAGCCAAAAGATAACCATCTACAAACGGAACTTTCCAAACTGATCTTGGCATTTTTTAATTTTAAAAACAGTTAATGATAAAACTATTTACCCCTTAAACCAATGTGCAACCTATTAGAAGGCTTCTTTCTTGATCTAGTTTTCTTTCCTTTAGCAGACTTACCAGTAGGAGAGACTGGATGTCTTCCTCCAGAAGTTTTACCTTCTCCACCACCATGAGGGTGATCAACCGGGTTCATTGCAACGCCACGAACTGTCGGCCTGATGCCATACCATCTGGATCTACCGGCCTTGCCAATTGAAATATTTTTATTATCAAGGTTAGAAACCGTGCCAATAGTAGCCATACAAGCCAGTGGAAACATTCTGGTAATTCCAGACTGCATTCTAACTAAAGCGTAACCCTTATCTTTTCCAACTAGTTGGCAGTAGGTTCCTGCAGCTCTAGAAATAACTCCACCAGCTCCAGGCTTGAGCTCTATGTTATGAACCATTGAGCCTATCGGAATAAAGGTTAGTGGCATAGCATTTCCAACCTTCACATCTATGAGACTATTTGAGGACATGATCACATCACCAACAGCTAACTTGTTACATGCAAGTATGTAAGAAAAAATCCCATCGGAATATTTTAACAACGCAATGAATGATGTCCTATTTGGATCGTATTCGATCCTTTCTACTGCAGCTTTTATATCAAATTTGTCTCTTTTAAAATCTATCATTCTGAAAGATTTTTTATGACCACCAGACTTGTGACGAACCGTGATGTGACCAATATTATTTCTACCAGATTTGCTAGAATATTTTTTGGTCAAAATTTTTAATGGCGCCCCTCGCCAAAGAGATTCTCTATCTATAGTGACTAACTGTCTTAGAGCGGGAGTAATGGCTTTGTAACTTTTCAGAGACATGACTTAATTATGCAAAACTTATTGAATTACCGCTGATCAATGTGACGATAGCTCTTTTGTAAGAGCTAGTTTTACCACTTATACCTTTAAATTTTTTGATTTTAGATTTGGTATTAAGCATGTTCACATTCTGAACCTTAACGTTATACACTTTTTCTACCAGATACTTAACTTCTGTTTTTGAACAAGAGCCCACAACGCAAAAGTGGTATTTTCCGAGCAACAAATCCTTATTTGATTTTTCGGTATAAAATAGCCTTAGGATTTTATCATGATTTAACATCAGTTTATCGCCAATAATCTTTTAATCTTTTTTTCGAAAATATTTTCATTAACTAGAATATAATCGAAAGCTAAAATGTCGTAACCATTAATTGCATTCGAATCTAAAACTTTACTGTTTTTTATATTGCGAACCGATCGGGAAAGAAAGGTGTCGCTCGCATTATTTTTGTCTGAAATAATGAGCGCGTTATCTATTTTTGCCTTACTTAGAAGCGCAGAAACTGTTGATGTAGAATTTTTTAAAAAACCATCCGAAAATAGGATAATTTTATTGGACTCTAATTTAGATCTAAGAACATCAGCCAAGGCAAGTTTTACTATTTGTTTCGGCGCAGAAAAGCCAAAAGATCTTACGACTGGTCCGTGACAAGTCCTGCCGCCAACGAACTGTACCGATCTTCTACTACCCTGCCTTGCGCGTCCAGTACCTTTTTGTTTCCATGGTTTGGCCGTAGTGCCAGAAATTTCAGACATCGTCTTAACTTTTGCAGAACCAGCTCTTTTTGATGCACGATGCCATCGGATGACGTAGGCAAGTGACTTTGGGCTTAATTTGTTATCATTTGAGAATGATATTTCAAAATCCTTAGATAGGACTGAACCTAGATTAAAATCTAATTTTGAAAGAGTTATATTGCTCATTTTTACAAATTTTTAGCAATTTTTAAAACTATGTCACCGCCCTTACCGCCCGGAACGGCACCGTGCAACGCGACTAATAATTTGTCTTTATCAATAACTATCACTTTCAGATTTTTAACCGTGATTTTGTCAACACCCATGTGGCCAGCCATTTTTTTACCTTTAAACACCTTACCGGGATCTTGTCTTTGTCCTGTAGATCCATGTGAGCGATGCGAAACGGAAACTCCATGTGATGCCTCTAACCCACGAAAGTTCCACCTCTTCATTACGCCAGCAAAACCTTTGCCCATTGAGACTCCAGAAATATCAACCAGATCGCCCTTCTTTAAAAGAAGATCAAACGGTAACGCCTCACCAACTTTTAAATTTGATCCGTTTTTTATATTTAAAGATCTGATAGTTTTAAAAACGGGAAGAGATTTTTTTAAGAAAACTCCGGAAACTGATTTATTAACTTTTTTTTGGTGGTTTAAAATCTTTTTAAAACCCACCAAAACTCTATCATCCTTTCCTTCTCCACCCGGCACAATCTCGATCACACAAGATTCGTGTAGTTGAACTAAGGTTAATGGAACCAAATTCTCATCTTCAAAAAGATGAGTCATGCCAATTTTTTTACCTGCTAACTCGAACATAGTTTAACTATTGCCCCCATTAGTTGCAATTTTAATATTTACACCAGCTGAAAGATTTAGCCTCATTAAAGCATCAACCGTTTGTGCTGTAGGAGAAATTATAATTAACCTCTTAGAAGACCTGATTTCGAACTGCTCTCTAGAGTCTTTGTCGACGTGAGGACCTCTAATAACACAAAATTTTTGGATCTTCGTTGGAAGTGGAATTGGGCCCTTTATTAAAGCGCCGGTTCTTCTGACTGTATTAACAATCTCAACCACGGCTTTACTCAAAATAAGATGATCGAACGATTCAAGAGTAATTTTTATATTTTCCTTATTCTTCATAAACCTACTTCACCACCTTACTTACAACCCCAGCTCCAACCGTTCTACCACCTTCTCTGATTGCAAAACGTAAACCTTCTTCCATGGCGATTGGGGCAATAAGCTCTACTGTTAGCTTAACATTGTCTCCAGGCATTACCATTTCCACT
>CAMDJN010000047.1 GCA_945900795.1 Rickettsia typhi
TTGCCCTTGAAATTGTTATTCCCCCCTCCCCCATTCTCACCATTTCGTTTTAAATTATTCGCAAAATTTCTAATTTTTTTTGCAAATTCACCAAAATTAACCTCGTCTTTATGGCCGCCTCCACCCTGATTTCCAAACGGATTTTTTGGTTTATCACTTTCATTATTTTGTTCACGCGGTTTATCTGATTTTTTGTCATTATTACCAGTTCCACGCGGATCGGGACCGCCAGAATAACCACCCCATGGATTTTTAAAACCACTATTTGCAAGAATTATCGAGAAAAATTTGAGCATGTTTGAATTGAAATTTATCTTTGTGATTAGAGGAATTAGGCAACAAATTTGCGTACTAAAAATTAGATACTTAGGTATTGGATATATTTTGTATTTTTACGCGACACGAGTCGCGCCCCCAAGAATTCTTGGCTTGCGGGGTCCACACATGCCAAACAGAGTTCGGTATTTTCAATCGTGTTGGTATTACCAAAATCCTTTAAAACCCGTTCCAAGTCTTTTCCAATTAACTTTTCAAAATGACAGAAAAAAATTTAGCAGATTTTATGAAGCAAACTCCCGATGTCGTCGGAGTTAAAAAAATCATAGCCATTGCCTCTGCAAAAGGTGGGGTCGGGAAGTCAACAATCGCCTGCAATTTAGCGGTTAGCCTAGCTAAAGAAGGAAAGAATGTTGCCTTAGTTGATGCGGATATTTACGGTCCATCAGTTCCTCATTTAATGAATCTTACTGGCAAGCCTGAAAGTAAAAATGGCCTGATTCTACCTCTTATCTCTTACGGCGTAAAGTGTATTTCGGTTGGATCGCTAATCGATCCAAGCCAAGCAGGAGTATGGCGTGGACCGATGGTTACAAAAATTCTTCATCAATTAATTCGAAGCGTAGATTGGAAAAATGATGGTAAGGAAGTCGATGTCATGTTCATTGACATGCCTCCAGGAACGGGAGATGTTTATCTGAGCGTTGCGGAAAGATTTCCGCTTACTGGCGTTGTTGTCATTTCGACACCTCAAAGCCTTGCGGTAATTGATGTAGTGAAGTCAATTGATTGCTTTCAAAAACTTAAAATTCCGATTTTAGGATTGGTTCAAAACATGTCTTATTTCGAGGTAGCTGACGGGGAAAGCTCTACAAAAAAATATATTTTCGGTAAGGATGGAGGAAGAAAATTATGTGATAAATTTCAGATAAATTTTTTGGGAGAATTACCTTTGATACAGGAAATATCTGATTCTACAGATAATAAAATTCCGTTTGTTGCATCTGATTCTAAGTCAGAATTCGTTAAGATTTTTAAAAAAATTAATGAACTTATTTGCAACTAGCTTGGGACCGGCTCTTAGTTTCCACCTATAATTCCCATCAGGATAATTCCCATCGGGCTTTCGGCTTAAAATTTAAATCATCAATCTGACCTAGTTTTAACTTTTCAACTCCTGCCCAAGCGACCATCACGGCATTGTCAGTGCAGAGATGAAGTGGTGGAGTAATTACTTCTAAACCATGCTTTGATGCCCAGTTTTGGAGGTTAGAAAAAATGTAACGATTCGCAGCAACTCCGCCAGCGATTACTAACTTCTCTGGCAACTCTTTCTGAAGATGAATTATTTTTAAAACATTTTCCAACCGATTCAGAATAATCTCGCAAACCGTGCGTTGGAAGGATGCGCAGATATCAAACTTGTCTTGCTCGCTTATTTTTTTTGAGGAAGTTTCTTCCGCGAAATCTTCACCACTTAATTTTTCAATCTCCCTTCTGACTGCCGTTTTAAGTCCTGAAAAAGAAAAATCACAAAGATGATCTTTATTCATTTTTTCAATCAAAGGACGAGGAAATTTAAAACGATTTTCATTTCCTTTTTCAGCTAATTTTTCGACTATCGGCCCACCCGGGTAAGGCAAGTTCAGCATTTGCGCTACTTTGTCAAAAGCCTCTCCAAGCGCATCATCAATGGTTCCGCCAAATTTTTGGTAATCACCAATTCCATTCGCAAGCAAAATTTGGCAATGACCACCAGAAATTAATAAAAGCAAATAGGGGAATTCTAAGTCTGATGTCAGTCGAGCCGTGAGGGCGTGAGCTTCAAGGTGATTTACGGCTAGAAACGGTTTTTTAAAAACTGACGCTAAAGTTTTTGCGGCCATCATTCCAACAATTACACCGCCGATTAGTCCCGGTCCGCAAGTTGCGGCAAAACCATCAATTTCTTCAAAAGTAATGTTGGCTTGTTTAAGCGACTCCAAAATCAAACCATCAATCAACTCAGCGTGGGAGCGCGCTGCAAGCTCTGGAACAACTCCACCAAATTTTTGATGAATTTCTATTTGAGAATGTAGCGCGTGGGAAAGGGTATTTTTTTGATCATCAACAATCGCGACAGCAGTTTCGTCGCAGGAGGTTTCAATACCGAGAACTTTCACTGTTCCCTTCCGTATCCTTCTACCTCTCTCATGGCTCTCTTTAATATTTCCTCGCGAGTATTTTTCCCTATTTTTAGATTACCTACTACCTCTTCTACTATTTCTTCTGCTATTTCTTCTGCTATTTTCTTTTGATTTTCCTCTCTTTTTAGGTCACTTGCGCCCCCCCTTACTCTTCCGTTTATAATACCAGAAAGCCCACTGCCTAATGCAGCACCAACTACAGCTCCAACGGCAGCTAACGTGACCACTGATCCTATGATATCAGCATCTTTGCTTGGCGACTCTGGACTATCTAACGAACCAAGAAGGCCTGATACTAAACCAAAAGCTGCTCCAACCAAACTGAAACAAACTGCACTTTGTATTATCGTGCCGGGAGCTGACACTTTTAGTTCGTTCATCTTGTTAATCTTTGCTTCACTTAGCTCTTTTGTCATTTTTTTAAAAATATCCCTCAAGCTTCTTCTTCTCCATCGCTCCAGCCTGATCCTTGTCAATCAACCTACCCTGCCTTTCGGAAAATTTACTTTCGTTCATTTCTTTGATGATGTCATCAAGCGTTACCGCATTTGACTCAATGGCGCCGGTTAATGGATAACATCCAAGAGTTCTGAAGCGCACTTTTTTCATCATCGGCTTTTCGTTTGACTCAAGAGGAAAGCGGTCATCGTCAACCATGATGAGAACTCCATTACGCTCAACTACTGGTCTTTCCTTAGCAAAATAAAGCGGAACAACTTCGATGTTTTTGAGTTTGATGTAGTCCCAAACATCACCTTCTGTCCAATTAGAAAGTGGAAAAACACGCATTGATTCACCCTGCTTTACCTTGCAGTTGAAGATGTTGAAAAGCTCGGGACGTTGGTCTTTTGGATCCCAAGAATGGAACTGATTGCGGAAGGAAAAAATTCTTTCTTTGGCGCGAGATTTTTCTTCGTCACGTCTTGCACCACCTAATGCTGCATCAAATTTATAGTGATTGAGAGCTTGCTTCAATCCCTCAGTTTTCATGATGTCAGTGTAAGTCTTGCCCCATTTTCCGAAAGGCGTAATACCTTCTTCTGCCCCACGTGGATTGGTGTGCGAAATGAGATCGAGCCCAAATTTTTTTACCTGGTAATCGCGGAATTGAATCATTTCTTTAAACTTCCAAGTCGTATTAACGTGAAGAAGTTTAATCGGCGGCTTTGCTGGCGCGAATGCTTTGATGAGAAGATTTAGAAGGACGGAGGAATCTTTTCCAATCGAGTAAAGCAGGATAGGATTCTCAAACTCAGCCAGCGCTTCACGAATGATGTAGATTGATTCGTCTTCAAGTGTTTGTAAGTGGGAGTTGATCACAAATTTTGTAGTTTGGTTAACGGCTTTTTGACTGTGGACCTTGTGCAGACCCAGTAGCTCTTACAACGGTTGAAGAAGATGGTGCGACTCCTTTGAAAGGAATATCATCTACACCTTTTGTGAATTGAGTTGGCAGAGATGCATTGCCAGCACTCAACGTCATTCTAAGCCGATTCATTCCACTCATAAGTTTTGCAATTATTTCTAAATCGTCCTTATCACTCTTAACCAAGGCCATTGCCATTTTAATGACTTCCATCTCTTCCATCTCATTTGAAGATTCTTCTACGATTCTATCCCAAGCCTCTACCCTTTCCGCTGTCGCAAATTTTGGATTAAGCTCTTTCGCAGAGTACTGATTTTTAACTTCCTCCATGATTGATGCGGCAACTGGTATTGAGAGGCCAGTTGACTGGCTCATTGATTTCAGAACCGTTTTGTTTGTGAAGTAGCTGTAACCAAATATGTCTTTGTTGCGCGGGGCAACAATGCCAAAAAAAGGATCCATAACAAGAGGTTCTAATTTATGATCTTTTGGAGTGACGACCACCGCCTGATGATCAAGTGTATCGGGAGATGTACTTGATCCTCTTACTAAAAGAGGTTCTTTAAAAATTGACGGTAAAGCGCGAAAATCAACAATACCAAATTCACCGCGCTTATATTCTTCCGATTTTAAAAGTTCATAAATTGCTCCATAAGCCATGGGTCCACATTCACCAAGACGAATAGCTTTTATCGGACTTTTGCCAAGACTTATGTTTAAAGCATCGTCACCATTTCTAAACAAACCAGATCGCAACATGCCATGTCTTGCAAGATTACAATAAAGTGATTGGGTCACGACACTTAATGTACGTCGCGCATCTTCAAGTGAGGAATCTGGCGTAATCTCTTGAATTGGATAACGACTTCCGATTCCAATATTTTCTCCAATCGATCTAACTCGATCTACAGCCGTTTCGCACAAAGATCTCAAAGGATCAAATGCCCCAACTGTAAATGCAGCGCTAGCGGTTCTTCTCATATGACTACGGTTTTCTGAATTAAATATCTGTCCATAAAGTCTCCAAAGTTCTCCTTCGGATTTTTATTCGCGGAATAAAGACCAAGAAAATGGTCCAGCTCTTTTAAAATTTCCGTCTCATCCAGCTCTTCCTTGTAAAGCTTGTTAAGCCTTTCCCCAAGAGCACTGCCCCCAAGATAAAGATTATATTTTCCGTAAGATTTTCCAACCAAACCAATTTCCGACATGTAAGGACGGGCACAGCCATTGGGGCAACCTGTCATGCGGATGCTGATTGGCTCTTTTTCTAACTTGTGTTTGGCTAGGATTTCTTCAATTTTTGTAATTAGACTTGGCATGTAACGCTGACCTTCTGCGAGCGCTAGGGGACAAGTGTTAAAGGCAACACAAGCCATTGCACTTTTACGAATTTCTGAGACATTGTTGTGGATATTGTGCTTCGTAAAAATTGCTTCGACCTTGGATTTGTCTGCCGGAAGGATGTCAGAAAACATGATGTTCTGATTAGCTGTGAAGCGGAAATTAGCTAAGTTAGCCTTAGCAATTTCTAAGATTGCAGTTTTAAGTTTCGGATATGCACCCCCCTCGTCACGCAACTCTTCGCTTCGCTCAGAACGCGTAACCTCCCCCCTAGATAGGGGAGACGGCGTATCTAAAATTCGACCGTTCTCAACGAAGTGAAGGAAGTGCCAATTACCTTGGTAATCTTGACTCCAGCCGTAATAATCATTCCTCATTTCGAACTTAAATTCACGCGGCTTTTCAAACTTAAAACCTTGGCGCTTTTCGAGCTCTTCCCTAAACCAATCAACCCCGTATTTGTCTACGGTGTATTTCAAACGCGAAAGTTTGCGATCTTCACGATTACCGTAATCGCGCTGCACCGTGAGAATTTGATAAACCGCATCGAGCATTTTTTCGTGAGGCACGAAGCCAACCATACTAGCGATTCGTGGGTAAGTTTGCGGATTGCCGTGAGTTGTTCCAAGGCCACCACCGATTGCCACATTAAATCCTATTAACTCTCCATTCTCAATAATCGCAATCAACCCAATGTCATTAGCAAAAGCATCAACATCATTGTCAGGAGGAATGGCAATCGCGATTTTGAATTTACGCGGCAAGTAGAGCTCTCCGTAAAGTTCATCAGCTTCATCTTCCTTCTTGGCATCTTCCGGGGAAATTTTTTCACCATCGAGCCAAATTTCATGATAAGCCTTAGTCTTTGGAAGTAAGCGTTCGCTGATTTTACGAGCATATTCCAAAACCTGATCGTAGGCAAGGTTTTTTGCCGGAGCGACTGTCGCCATCACATTACGATTAACGTCACCACAAGTAGCAATTGAGTCGAGATCAAATTTTTTAAACCAAGCCAAAGTTGGTTTAAGTTTTGACTTGATGACGCCGTGAAGTTGAACCGTCTCACGAGTAGTGATTTTGATGATTCCGGTTGAATTTTGATTAGCTATTTCGTCAATCCCAAGCCATTGCTTTGCTGTAATTTTCCCCGCAGGAATTCGCAAACGAAGCATGAAAGAGTAAAGGGGTTCAAGCTTTTTTTCGGCGCGACGTTCACGAATATCGCGATCATCTTGCTGATAAATTCCATGAAATTTTATGAGGAACTGATCATCTTCTACAATTGCTCCGGTAACAGGATTAACAAGGCTTTGTTGAAGTGTGCCCCGAAGGTGTTTTGACTCTTTTTTGATTTGCTCGTTTTTGTTTTTCATGAGTGATTTTAGTAAACGTCTTTCAAATACCGACCCTCTTCGGCCAATGAATTCAGGTATTCTTGCGCCTGTTCTTCAGTCTTTTTTCCTTCCTTTGCAATGAGAGTTAGCAAGGCATTTTCAACATCTGCAGCCATTTTGAGTTTATCTCCACAAACATAAAAATAAGCGCCTGAATCAAGCCACTTAAAGAGTTCGGAAGAGCTTTCTAGTATACGATTTTGAACATAAATTTTCTTTTCTTGATCACGAGAGAAAGCAACATCTAGCTTTGAAAGCGTTCCTGAATCAAGGTGCGATTGCCATTCGGTCTGATAAAGAAAGTCGGTTTGAAAATTACATTCTCCAAAAAATAGCCAATTTTTTCCGGAAGCAGAACGAAAATTTCTTTCAGCAACAAATGCGCGAAATGGCGCTATTCCAGTTCCTGGACCAACCATGATTACATCCTTGTCATCAGCTGGAAGTTTAAATTGACGGTTTTTACTGACATAAAGCTGTAATTTATCTCCAGGCTTTAAATCAGATAGATATCCCGAAGCCAAGCCTTTGGTGGCTTTACCTTGATCATCAACATAATTTACTACAGAGACAGTGAGATGAACTTCATTACCATGCTCATTCAATGAAGAAGCGATTGAGTAAAGACGTGGTGCAATTTTTGGTGCAATTTCGGTGGTGACATTGGTTGTGGTTCCGACTTCTTTTTCACCGACGAGTACGACTGCAATAGCGTCACCAGGTTCATAGGCTACATCTTCTGGAATTGCGATTTCGATATGCCGCGTTTCTTTAATGGAGCCTACGTCATTAAGATTTATGTTTAAAATTACTTCACCTTCAAATTCTTTTTTAGCGGCAAATTGAGAGATTTTGTGAGTAATGATTTGAGTCGATGAATGACCTTTTAGCATGGTCAAAATACGACTTTCGACCTCCTCGATTTTTTGATCAAAATCCAAATCTAAATCCAAGCGAGAAAAAATTCTTTTCGCCTTTTTTTCTTCCAAAATTTTATCTACATCTTTCCCAGATTGGCAAAATAAAGGATAGCTGGTATCTCCAAGCGCAATTACACCGTAATTTAATTTCGATAAATCACGCTCATTTTCATTGATGTAATCGAGAATTTTCTTACCTGAAGCTGGCATTTCACCATCTCCGTGAGTACTAATAAAAAATACAATATTACTCTCTTTTTCAAGATCGTTTAGACGATATTGATCAGACGCTTTTATTTTTACATTAGCCCCGGAAGCTTTGAGCCGCTTGGAAATTTCTGCTGCTAGAAATTTTGAGTTTCCGGTTTCTGTGATGTAAAATAAAGTTAAATTACCGCTAATTTTATGGTCCGATGCTGATGAGGCGGTATTATTCAGACCTGCGAGACCAGCTAAATAACCGCTGGCCCAGATTAACTCACTAGCTGAAAGTCCAGAAATTAACTGATTTAGAATTTGTTTTTTGTCATTTGAAAGCATCGCTAAGCTAAAATTTTGTGAAATTTCTGAATGTTGAGAATAATTGTTTTGTAACCCTCTGTTACAGGTTCTTTACCCAAGATCCAATCATAAATTTTTATATCATCTTCTTCTAAAAAATTCTGAAAAGATTTTAGATCCGAGTCACTCATAAGTGATAAATTTTCTACAGCAAAATTTCCAATCAGAAAATCCGTTTCTTTGCAGCCACGATGCGTTGAGCGGTAAAGCAATTGTTTGTTAATAGACATCGTAAGAATTAGTTCCGCCATGATAAAATCGATTGCGGCAAATACTGCATTTGGAAGTACGAGCAATCATCAATTCAAGCGCTCGCGGTTCTTTCAAGCAGATGAACCAAGCAAGCATGTGCAAGCCTGGTAATAAGATGAGGAGATAAAAAAATTGATTCGTAATAACAAATGCGAGAAGCGAGATTATGCCGTTTAACGCGGCGAATGTGTAACTCACCCCAAAAAGCATTGATGGCCTGGTTAACCCTAAAAATAACGAATCTGTACCAATAGTTCCTGACATAAAATTCTAAATTGACAAAGGAAGAAGCACTGTGAAAGGTTTGCTACAACCAGACTCCGCCATAACAGGAAGGTTACCTGTAAAAGTCAATTATGGGAACCTTTAAAAATTAGATTTTTTTTTAGAAATTTTGTCGTTACCAAATTTTCTCGCGAGCACGTACCTCTTAGTACGCTTACCTGCTCGAAAATTTGTTACCTAAAAATTTCTAAAAAAAAATCTAATTTTTAAAGGTTCCCTTATCCCAAAAATAAAAAATCATGATAGAAATTGATGAAGTGATTGTCCAAATCAAATCTTCCTTAGACCTTATTTCGAGGTGTCTTTGACCCAGATAAATTACGCAACAAGCTTTCTGATTTAGTAAAAAAATCTGAAGATCCTGAGCTCTGGAATAATGGGGTAGAGGCGCAAAAAATCCTCAAAGAAAAATCCATTCTTGAAGAAAAATTGAAGCAATTTTCTGCAATCGAAACCGGACTAAAAGATAATAAAGAATATCTTGCACTAGCCAAGCTAGAAAACGATTCGCAGCTTCTTTCGGATGTTGAGAAAAACGTCATTTCACTCAAGCAAGTCTCGGATTCCTTTGAGATAGAATGTCTTTTTTCCGGTGAAGATGATGCCAATAATTGCTTTCTTGACATCAATGCTGGAGCTGGCGGAACTGACTCATGCGACTTTGGTTTAATGCTGCTTCGAATGTATGAAAGATTTGCCAATTCACGAAAATTTAAGGTTGAAATTGTTAGCATTCTGGATGGAGAAGAGGCCGGAATTCGCTCAGCAACTTTAAAAATTTCTGGTCGCTTTGCATTTGGCTGGCTTAAGTCGGAAAGCGGCGTTCATCGCTTGGTCAGAATATCTCCTTTCAATGCCAATGGCAAAAGACAAACCAGCTTTACTTCGGTTTGGGTTTATCCAGAACTTGATGATGAAATTGAGGTTGATTTGCAAGAAAAAGATATTCGCGTTGATACTTTTCGTGCTTCTGGTGCTGGTGGACAACATGTTAATAAAACAGATTCCGCTGTGCGCATGACACATTTTCCAAGTGGAATTGTAGTGCAATGTCAAACCGATCGTTCGCAAATTCGTAATCGCGCTGAATGTATGAAGATGCTTAAATCAAGGCTTTATGATCTAGAAATGAAAAAAAAGAAAGATGCGTTAGCAGTAACGGAGGCAACAAAATCTGACAATAGCTGGGGACATCAAATTCGTTCTTACGTACTTCATCCATACCAACTGGTAAAAGATCTCCGCACTGGTTTTGAAACTGGAAATATTCAGTCTGTTCTCGATGGAGAGATCGATGGTTTCATAAAATCTGTTTTAACCGGTGGCGGTAAATGATACCTAGAGTGTGTCTTTAAATTCAAATTGGTTAGAGAAGCTAATTGCCTCGCTTTGCGACCCTTTTCCTCACCTTCCATCGCAAATTTTTTTTAAAATAGCCCGCTATTCCAAAAAAATTGTTGCTTGGAATCTGAGAAAAATAGCCTGCAAATCGAGACAATGAATTTAAAGACACGCTCTAGAAAAACAACCATTCCATTAATCTTATATTTTTTTAATTACCCAAAATTTTAACTAAACTAAGCAATGTCATTCCTAGCTAACTCACTTTCAAATATCAAGCCATCACCAACAATTGCCATCTCAATGAAGGCTGCAGAATTAAAGGCTGCAGGGCAAGATATTATCTCACTCGGAATGGGTGAGCCAGATTTCGATACTCCAGAAAATATCAAACAAGCTGCAATCAAAGCGATTCAAAGAGGCGATACAAAATACACTGCTGTTGACGGAACAATATCCCTCAAAAAAGCCATAATCGAAAAGTTCAAACGTGAAAATTCTTTAGAATACAAACCTTCTGAAATCATTGTCAGCACTGGTGCAAAACAGGTTATTTACAATGCGCTGATTGCTTCGATCAATCCGGCAGATGAGGTAATCATTCCCGCCCCTTACTGGGTTTCATATCCTGACATGGTTTTACTTGCGGGTGGAAAACCAGTAATCGCCGAATCTTCCTCTAAAAATAATTTTAAGATTTCCGCTCACGAACTAGAAAAAAGAATCACACCAAAAACTAAATGGCTGATTTTAAATTCTCCAAGCAACCCAACGGGCTCCTGCTATTCTGCCGCTGAATTGAAAACTTTAGCAGAAGTTTTGTTGCGTCATAATCATGTTCACATCATGTCTGATGATATTTACGAGCACTTGATTTTTGATGATTTGAAATTTGCGACGATCACGCAAGTAGAACCAAAATTGAAGGAGCGCACCCTCATCGTCAATGGAGTCTCTAAGGCTTATGCTATGACTGGATGGAGAATTGGTTACGGAGCTGGCCCAGAAAAACTCATCAAAGCTATGTCGATGATTCAATCACAAAGCACTTCCAGCCCATCTTCAATCAGTCAAGCTGCATCAGTTGAGGCTTTAAATGGCATCCAAGATTACATTAAACCCAACGCTAAACTTTTTCAATCCCGCCGTGACATGGTAGTTTCAATGTTAAACGCAATTGATGGCATTGAATGTAACAAACCAAACGGCGCATTTTATGTCTTCCCTTCCTGCAAAGGACTATTGGGCAAAAAAACTCCGGCCGGAAAATTAATTGAAAATGACAATGACTTCGCTGCCTACTTGCTTGAAGATGCATTAGTTGCGGTCGTTCCCGGAATAGCCTTCGGCGCTCCTAATTTTTTTAGAATTGCCTACGCCGCTAGTGAGGAGTTTTTAAGGAATGCGATGGAAAGAATTGGGGCAGCGTGTAAAAAATTGAGCTAACAAATACGCGATTCATCATTTGACCCAGATCCATCATTAGAAATCTGCACAACCCAGTTCTATCTAGAAAATGAATGGCGAAATGAAGTTTTGAGGCGGTAACTTACCACCTGGTACGTACGCATTCACAACTTCATTTCAACCGCGCAGTTTTTGGATAGAGTTGGGTTTAAACTTATTAAAACAAAAT
>CAMDJN010000048.1 GCA_945900795.1 Rickettsia typhi
ATCCACAGAAAAAGCACCGGCAAACTTCGTGCCAGCAGCCGCGGTAATACGAAGGGTGCTAGCGTTGTTCGGAATCATTGGGCGTAAAGCGTACGTAGGCGGTTTAGTAAGTCGATTGTGAAATACCCGAGCTCAACTTGGGAACTGCAATCGAAACTGCTTTGCTAGAGTTTGGGGGGGGATAGTGGAATTCCTAGTGTAGGGGTGAAATCCGTAGATATTAGGAGGAACATCAGTGGCGAAGGCGACTATCTACGCCAATACTGACGCTGAGGCACGAAAGCGTGGGGAGCAAACAGGATTAGATACCCTGGTAGTCCACGCCGTAAACGATGTCAACTAGCTGTTTCTCATATAAAGATGGGGAGTGGCGAAGCTAACGCGTTAAGCACTCCGCCTGGGGACTACGGTCGCAAGACTAAAACTCAAAGGAATTGACGGGGACCCGCACAAGCAGTGGATCATGTGGTTTAATTCGATGCTACACGAAAAACCTTACCAACCCTTGAATCTAGATGACCGATAGAGAAATTTATCTTTGGAGCAATCCACATCTAAGACAGGTGTTGCATGGCTGTCGTCAGCTCGTGTCGTGAGATGTTAGGTTAAGTCCTTCAACGAGCGCAACCCTCATCCTTATTTGCCATCGGGTCATGCCGGGAACTATAAGGAAACTGCCAGCGACAAGTTGGAGGAAGGTGAGGATGATGTCAAGTCATCATGGCCCTTATGGGTTGGGCTACACACATGCTACAATGGTGGTTACAACGGGGAGCAATAGAGCAATCTGGAGCAAATCCTTAAAAAGCCATCTCAGTTCAGATTGAGGGCTGCAACTCGCCCTCATGAAGTTGGAATTGCTAGTAATCGTGGATCAGCACGCCACGGTGAATACGTTCTCGGGTCTTGTACACACTGCCCGTCAAGCCATGGAAGTTGTTTCTACCTGAATGGGGTGAGCTAACCGCAAGGAGGCAGCTCTACACGGTAGGAGGAGTGACTGGGGTTAAGTCGTAACAAGGTAGCAGTAGGGGAACCTGCGGCTGGATTACCTCCTTAAAAAAATAGAAATTTATCTTCGGATAAATTTCAATATTGTCTTTAAATAGACATTTCGAAGCAGGCTATCGCCCTCTTTACTGTAAAAAACTAGTAAAGAGTTGGAGCTATCGCTTTTATTTTTCTTAAATAAAAATTATGTGTGCTTGTCTTTATATGACCTCATCACACTCATGACTATCAAACTCGCGATCAATATTATTTCCTTCCCAAAAAAAATTCCCAAATTTCTATGAAAGAAAGTCTAGCGATCAAAGAATCTATCGACCTTAATCAGCTATCAAAAGAGGTGCTAGAAATCTTGAATATTTTACAACAGATAGAATCTCATACCGCAGATTTAAGAAAAAGAATTATTAACGAGTTGGCTTCAAATGAGAAGGGTCTGAATTTGAATCTTGATACTCTGAATGAGTAACGCCTCTCCAAGGTCTTTGTCGAATCTTTTCTTCACCCGCGTCCTCAATTAGGAACTTACACAAATCCTCATCTCGCTTCGATATTTCTGCTTCGTGAAGCTAAGAATTTTTAGCTTCTGAGATAAGACAGAAGTGTCAAAAAGGCTTTGAAACACGCTCTTCCGTCCACCGCGCCAACTTAAAAATATCTTTAGTGAAATTCCCAATCATTCTTCCGGAACTAGATCCTATCCTCATTTCAATTGGCCCACTTGCTATCCGCTGGTATTCCTTGGCATATATTACTGGAATTTTATTCGCACTATTTTGGTTAAAACACGACAATAAAAAGGAAAATTTTTTATCAGAAAAAGCCTATGACGATTGGTTGATTTGGGCCGTAGGATCAATCATTTTAGGCGGTAGGGCGGGTTACGTTTTGTTCTACAATCTTTTGTATTTTTTAGATCATCCTTTAGAAATTTTTGCCTTTTGGCAAGGGGGGATGTCGTTTCACGGCGGGCTACTCGGATCAATTTTTGGTATGTGGATCTTCGCCAAAAAGTATAAAATTGATTTCCTAAAACTTACTGATTCGTTGTCCGTTGCCGCGCCAGTAGGATTGTTTTTTGGAAGGTTAGCAAATTTTATAAATATGGAGCTTTATGGTAGAGTTACAAATTCTGATTTCGGAGTGATTTTTCCAAATGGTGGAGATTTGCCTCGTCACCCAAGCCAGCTTTACGAAGCCTTCCTTGAGGGTTTAATAATTTTTGCAATCTTGTTATCACTACGATATTTTACAAAAATCCAAAATAGGCGCGGACTTACAAGTGGAATTTTTTTAATCCTTTACGGATTTTTTAGAATTTTATCAGAAAATTTTCGCGAACCTGATTTACAAATCGGCTTTTTTGACTTCGGAACCCAGCTGCAAATCACGATGGGTCAAATCTTATCACTGCCAATAATTCTAACAGGAATTTTTATAATTTTTTATCAAAAAAGGAGTAACGATTTTTAAAAAAATTGCCTAAAAACTCAAGTCCTTTACCTCTAAATTCTAGAGCTGTTTTTTTATCGCGGGTCTTGAAGCTTGCTGGGTTCGTCATGACTTTAATCTTTTCCTCTCTAGGGGTTTTTAACACCCGCCCCTGTCAAGAATTTTATTTTGTAAAATTACCTCTAAAACAGAAAAAAAACTTTGACTGGTCAGGTCGTAGTTTTTAAAAATTGCAACTCGCGCAAAGCTAATAACTTTAAAGCCACTTCCGTCATCAGAACCCACTTCTTTGCCGTCTTTTCATTTTTAAAATCAGTCGCCAAATCAAATGCCACTCACTCAAATCAATGCCATTGACGCTCTTGAGTTATTGCAAAAAGACCGAAATTCCGTGCTGATTGACGTTAGAACCAATGAAGAATTTAATATGGTTGGAATTGCCAACACCTCTTCTTTTGAAGGTAGAATGATTCTGTTACCGTGGAAGACCCTTCCTGCGATGGAGGAGAATCCAGAGTTTGCTACAGACTTAGAATCGGCGTTACAAAAAAAGATGGGTGATGGACATAAAGAATCGCGACTCATATTCATCTGTAAAAGCGGAGGAAGGTCAAACCAGGCGGCAAGTCACGCTGTAAACCTTGGTTACAAAATTTGTTATAACCTGATCTCGGGTTTTGAAGGAGATTTAAATCAAAAAGAACAAAGAGGAAAATTAAATGGTTGGAAAGCAGAAAATTTACCGTGGAGGCAGAGCTGATGTCATCTGAAGCCGTGTTACAAAATACATTCAAAACTTATGGTCAAAGTGACTTTTTGTCAGAATTACTCACTCTTTGCGAGCAAGAATTTGGCAAGGAGAGCGTAGTTAAATGGCTGTCGCATCTTGAGATTTCTCTTCAATCAGAAAGTGAAATTATTTTTTCTGTTTCCTCAAAATTTTTGCGCGACTGGATCATTCGCGAGTTTGTTGAGCGCAAAGGAAGTAAGCATAAAAAACTTAAAGATATTGTCCATATCCTCCTGCCAAAAGTTAAGAAAATTGCCATAATTTTTATCGCAAAAATTACCGATGAGGCCTTACCCAACAGCTTTTGTCAGGTGACAAGCTCTGAAGAGAAAATTGTTAATCTCTCAAAATATGATAATGTTTTTGCGCTTGGAACTGAGCTAAATCCTAAATTTACTTTTCAGAATTTTATTAGTGTCAAATACAACAAGCTAGCGCTCTCGATGGCAAAAATTGCCGCTGGTCTAGATGCGCAAATCGATCTTTTTGATGACAAAATTCCACTTTTTATTCATGGAAATGTAGGGATAGGCAAGACTCATCTTGCCCAAGCGATTGCTTGGCAAATTAAAGAATCTAGTAAATCCAAAAAAGTCGTTTACCTCTCTGCTGAGAAATTTATGTACCATTTCGTGCGCTCAATCCGCAGTAATGATGTGATGGGGTTCAAAGAGAAGATGAGATCAATCGATGTGCTGATCGTTGATGATGTGCAATTCATTGCCGGCAAAGAAAGTACTCAACAAGAGTTTATGAATTGCTTTAACCACCTTGTTGAAGAAAATAAACAGGTTGTGCTAATTTGTGATCGACGTCCTTTCGATCTAGAAAACATTGATGAGAAGCTTAAATCGAGAATCTCTGGTGGAATGGTTATAAATTTCAAAAATCCTGATTATCAGGATCGTCTAATGATACTAAATGCAAAACTAAAGCTTATGGATCGTGATGGTTCTGGCGGTTTATGTGAAAAGGTTGTTAGCTTCATCGCTGAAAATGTGTCCAGTAATGTGCGTGATTTGGAAGGGGCGTTAAAAAAACTATTGGCAGAAAAGTTGTTTAATGGGGTTGAGACCACGATGGATAACGTTCGAACAATTCTTACGGAATATGTTAGTAAGGTAGATCAGTCAGTGATCACCATCGATAAAATCAAAAAAAATGTAGCACAATTTTACGGATTAAAAATCACGGATTTAGCTTCAAAAAACCGAGCAATCAGCATTGCTAGGCCAAGACAAATCGCGATGTATCTGGCAAAAAACCTTACTACGCATAGTCTACCAAAAATTGGAGAAGAGTTTGGTGGCAAGAATCATGCAACCGTAATTCATGCTGTTAAGGTCATCCGATCTATGATGGATACAAGTCAGATCATATTTAAAGAAGTGAAGGAGATCGAAGACAAACTTCTTTCCAGATGAAAAAAATACCTATTGTAATTGCGATTGACGGTCCTTCAGCTTCTGGCAAAGGTACTCTCGCCAAAAAACTCGCAACTCATTTTCATATCCCATTCTTAAGCACTGGTGCGATCTACCGTCTTGTCGCGCTACGTCTCATTAAGCAGAAAATCGATCCAAAAAATTTTGAGGTTAATATTCAGAAGCTTGCCGCCAACATTACGGAGTCAGATTTGGATAATGATGAGTTATTCACTGAAGAGGTAGGATCCGTCACATCAAGCATCGCAAAAAATCAAAAGCTACGTGAAGAGTTGTTCTATTTCCAAAAAAAATTTGTAGAGGACGGAAAGTTAGCCATGGGCGCGGTTCTTGATGGACGCGACACCACAACGGTGATTTGTCCTGATGCTGATTTCAAATTTTTTGTTACTGCAGATGTCGAGGTGAGGGCGAGGAGACGTTTTGAACAGCTTAAGCAAAAAGTTGGGGATGTAGTTTACGAAGACATTCTGTCTCAACTAAAACTTAGAGATGAGAATGATTTTAATCGCAGTGATTCGCCATTAAAAATAGCATCAGATGCGATTGTGATCGACAATAGCCAGCTTTCAATCGAGCAAGGTTTTTACAAAATTTTACAAGAAATTGAGACTAAAAAATGAGTAACTTGCAAAAAATATCGCGTTGTCTGATTTCGGTTTCTGACAAAACTGGCCTCCTGGAGTTAGCAGAATATCTAGTTGCAGAGGGTATTGAAATCATTTCAACTGGAGGAACTTATAAACTTTTAGTCCAAAATAAAATTCCGGCCAAAGAAATTTCTGACTTTACTGGGTTTCCCGAAATTATGGACGGAAGACTTAAAACGCTTCATCCAAAAGTTCATGGCGCACTACTTGCGCTGCTAGATGATTCGAGGCACCAAAGACAGTCAGTAGAAAATGGAATTTTACCAATTGACCTGCTTGTAGTGAATTTATACCCATTCGTTGAGGCGGTAAATAGAACATCTGATGCAGAAGAGATTATAGAAAATATTGATATCGGTGGGCCGGCAATGGTTCGTTCTGCGGCAAAAAATTTCATTTACAAAACAGTTGTTACCACGGTTGCAAGCTACCCCTCCTTGATTGAAGAAATGAAAACAAATTCTGGATCCACCTCGCTCGAATTCAGGAAAAATGCTGCTGCGCAGGCTTTTGCTAACATTGCCAACTACGATATTGCGATTTCAAACTGGTTCAATGGTGATAAAGATTTTCTGCTTTACGGTAAGTTAAAACAATCATTGCGTTACGGTGAGAATTCTCATCAACGGGCTGCAGTGTACGCATTGTCCAACTCTGGTTCCGCGACTTCCGCCGGTATAATCGGCGCAAAGCAAATTCAGGGGAAAGAGCTTAGCTACAATAATCTCAATGATGCAGATGCTGCTTACAGCCTAGTTTTAGAGTTTAATCAACCAGCTTGTGTGATCATAAAACATGCTAATCCATGCGGGGTTGCAATTGCTTCAAGTCTTACAGTGGCTTATGAAAAGGCCTTGTCTTCAGACAAGAAAAGCGCTTTTGGCGGGGTGATTGCGCTGAATGGAAAGATTGACGAATCTCTGGCAACAGAGCTTTCTAAGGTATTTTATGAAGTAATTATTGTTCGTGAAATTGATGAGAGGGCGAAAGAAATTTTATCTACAAAAAAGAATTTAAGAGTGTTATTGGCTGATTTTAACAAAACTGTATCAAGGCAGATAAAATCAATATCCGGAGGGTTCTTAGTTCAAGATTCTGACCAAAAGACAATCACAAAAAATGATCTAAAATTGGTAAGTGAAAAATCGATTTCTGAAAAGGAAATTGAGCAATTAGTTTTTGCCATGTCGGTTTGTAAGCATACAAAATCAAATGCGATTGTGGTGGTAAAAGATTTCCAAACTGTAGGGTTGGGAGTGGGTCAAACCAGCCGAGTAGATGCATGCGAAATAGCCTGTAGTAGGGCATCAAAATTTTTTGATGGAGAAAGAGTCATCGACAAAGCAAGCGGTGCATTTTTAGCTTCAGATGCCTTTTTTCCTTTTGCTGATAATATAGAAATTGCTGCCGAATATGGTATTAAAGCTATTATCGCAACAGGGGGCTCGGTGCGTGATGAAGAAGTAATTGCTATGGCTAACGAGAAGGGAATCGCTCTTTATTTTGTTGAGACGAGACATTTTAAGCACTAGCCCTATTCAAACCCCAGGACTAATACAGCCAGCGGTTGGACATTAATAATTTTTCATGAAATCACAAAGACAGCTACAAATCGGAGAAAGCATAAAACGCATAATATCAGAAATTTTTTTGCGTGACGATATTTTATCAATTCCGGGAAGTTACATCACAATTGCGGAGGCGGATACTAGCCCTGACGCTAAAAAGGTTAACGTGTTTGTTAATATTTTTGGTAATGAAGAAATTCATGAGAAAATTGTTAAGAAACTAAATGAAGCAGCTCCGCATTTTCGTTACCAAATGGCAAAAAAAATTTCTCTTAGAGTGGTTCCAGAGATTGCCTTTTTTCTCGATAAAACCGAAAAAAAAGCCATTGAGTTAGAAAGTGTGATTGAGGTTGAAAGTAGGCAATATAACAGCTCGGATGGTAAAATGAGATCCAGACAAAAAATGTCAGGCTCAAGAAAGAAAAAAGATGCGTAAAAGAATTGCCATTTTTGGCTCAACCGGATCAATTGGTCGGAATGCGATTCAGGTTGTTTTGAGTCGGAAAGATGATTTTGAAATAGTTTCCTTGGTTGCAAAAAATGATGCTAAAACCCTGATAGAGCAGGCATTAATACTTCATCCTTCCTTCGTTGTAATAGAAAATGAGCAGCATTTTTTTGCAGTAAAAGAAGCGCTTAGCGAGATCAAAAATTGTCAAGTTTTGGCTGGCAAAAAAGCTGTTTTAGAAGTTGCTGCAATAAAATATGATTTGTTCCTATCCGCTATTGTTGGAGCTGCTTGTATGATTCCAACCCTTACTGCAATAAAAGCGGGCTCACACATTGCTTTGGCGAATAAGGAATCCCTGGTTTGTGCAGGTGAGTTTTTGATGAAGGAGGCAAAAAAACAAAATGTTAAAATCCTTCCAATCGATTCGGAACATAACGCAATTTTCCAGATTTTTGAAAATGATAACCTGGAACAAATTCAAGATATAACCCTTACCGCATCAGGCGGACCCTTCTTTCGTAGCGATAAAGATCACAAACAAATTACGGTAAGTGAAGCGCTTAAACATCCGAATTGGAAAATGGGGGCAAAAATCTCGATAGATTCCGCAACCATGATGAATAAGGGTCTGGAAGTCATCGAAGCCTACCATCTTTTTCCAATCAAAAAAAATCAGATCAAAATTTTAGTTCATCCACAATCCGTAATCCACGGCATGGTAAATTATTCTGACGGCTCAAGCCTTGCTATGCTAAGCTTGCCAGATATGAGGGTTCCAATTTCTTATGCGCTTTCTTATCCACGCAGAATGAAGATTGAGCATGTCAGTCTTGATTTAGCTAAGTTAGAAAAATTAGAATTTTTTGCGGTTGATGAGAAAAAATTTCCTGCGGTTAAAATTTGTAAAGATGCATTGGAGGCTGATGGAAGTGCTCCAGCAGTTTTAAATGCTGCAAATGAAATTGCGGTTGCAAAGTTTTTGCGCGGAGAAATAACTTTCGATCTCATCACCAAAATCGTTGAACAGACTTTGGAAAATTTTCTTCATCGGAGATTGGAATCTGTAGAGGATGTTCTGGCGGTTGACTCTGAAGCAAGATTATTAGCATCAAAATTATTTTAAAAATGTCGCAGAAAGAACAAATAAAAGATAATACGATCAACTATTCTGATACGGTTTATTTGGTTAAAAGAATCATGAAAGAATGTGTTATTCCGCATTACAAAACTTTTCTGATATCAGTGTCGTTGATGATCGTGATTGCTGGGACGACATCAATTCATGCCTGGTTAGTAAAGCCAGCACTTGATGCGGTGTTTGTTGATAAGAACAAGCTGGCATTAGTAGTCATTCCGTTAGTGGTATTGCTTATCACCGTAATTAAAGGTTTCGCGACATATTTCCAACTCTTAACCATGAATGTTTTAAGTCTGCGCATCTCTGCTGATTTACGCATTCGCCTTTATTCTCACTTCATTAAATCAGACATCTCCAAATTGCACAGTAAGTCATCTGGCGACATGATCGCTAGCATCGTAAACGAAATTGGCGCGATTGTTGGTGTCGTTAATGTTGTGATTAATGGCTTTGTAAAACAATTTTTAACCCTAGGGGCTCTAATCGTTGTAATGTTTTATCAGAGTGTTGAATTATCACTCATTGCTTTTGTTGGCTTTCCTCTAGCTGCCTATCCGATCTATAAGCTTGGTAAAAAATTACGCAATTTGTCTTACAAAAATCAGGAAATTTCTGGGAAGTTCAACTCGCAAATGACCGATACTCTACAATATTCAAAATTGGTAAAAGCCTATCATTGCGAAGATTTTGAAATTGGAAGAATGTCTGTTATCATCGAGAGTATTTTTAAAATGGGTAAAAAAATCTCTCGTATTTCCCTGATCGCATCTCCTTTTGTTGAGGCATTGGCTGGCATTGGCGTAGCCTTGGTTATATGGTACGGTGGTCATCAAGTTATCACGGGTCACACGACTCCCGGTGCATTCTTTTCATTTTTTGCAGCCATGATGATGGCTTACAGACCATTAAAATCGCTGTCCAGCATGAATTCCGGGGTACAGATGGGGCTTGCTGCGGCAACTCGTTTTTATACCACTCTTGACGAAGAAATGAAAATCATTGATAGGCCGGGAGCGGTAGAAATTAGTGGCGTGAAGGGTGATATTGAATTCAAAAATATTACCTTCAGTTACATCGACGATAAGACCACATTGCATGACATGAGCTTTCATGTTCCTGCGGGAAAAACTGTTGCGCTTGTTGGTCATTCTGGTGGTGGAAAATCAACAATTATGAGCATGATTTTGCGTTTTTACGATCCCGAGTCCGGTTCAATAACTATCGATGGGCATGACATTCGTGACATCACGATTAAGTCGCTACGCAGCTCAATGTCTGTAGTGAATCAAGAGGTGATGCTGTTTGACGATACTGTGATCGAAAATATTCGTTACGGAAAAGTTGACGCAACTGAAGAGGAAATTATTCGTGCAGCCAAGATGGCAGAGGCGGATGAGTTCATCCAAGAGCTTACGGACAAGTATCAGGCAAGGGTAGGGCAGAATGGAATTCGTTTATCCGGAGGTCAGCGTCAGCGTATCGCAATCGCTCGTGCCATTCTTTACAATGCTCCGGTTTTGTTGCTTGACGAGGCTACATCTTCACTAGATCCGATTTCTGAAAAATTAATCAAAGATGCTCTAGCCAAACTAACTAAGGGTCGCACTACTCTAGTCATTGCTCACCGACTTTCTACCGTAATGCATGCAGATAAAATTGTCGTAATTTCGAAGGGTAGAGTCGTTGAAGAGGGTAAGCACCAAGAGCTTTTGGATAAGAACGGGGCTTACGCAAATCTCTATCTAAAGCAGTTTGAAATTACAAAAGATGAGTGAAGTAATTCGTAACCAGTCAGAGTCAGTTCGCTTGGCATCAACTCTTACAAATCAACCGCCGGCAAATCACCAACCGCTGGTTAGAGAAATTTTGAATGGTTCTAACGAGAGATCTGGATCAAAAAATACCGGTAAAAAACAAGTTGTAAGAAAACAGGCTGTAAGCAAGAACTTAGCCAGCGCATTACGAAAAAACTTATTGAGAAGAAGGGCTGAAAAGAATCAGTTCGGTGAATGAGGTAGAAATAGCGAAGCGAATTTTTTACCAAGAACTTGATTCGCCGTTACAATGGCGTTTGTGACCTACTGAACAAACTGAGCGTAAGACCAGCTTGCTTACCATTAACGAATCCCAAGCTGATTAGGGTTGAAAGATTTATCTTGGAGAGAATTTGAAATTACATTACATAATTCTTGGGCTTTTTTCTCCCCCCTTTTTTTTTACTCGCCCCAGTTTCCATAAGGGGGCCGTTGCAAATCTAACTTTTTCATAAATTTAAGATCAAAAGTTTTTGCGAGTCAGAAAAGCAAAAGTTTTTGTTGGAATTTCTTGGTTTTTTGAGCTTTTGAGGGCTCATTTTTTGGTTAGTTTTGGTATTTTGGTGTTTTGGT
>CAMDJN010000049.1 GCA_945900795.1 Rickettsia typhi
ATTCTAGAGGTGGTTTTTAAGGGTAAATTTAGCAGGAAAAACTGTTGGAAATTATCCAGAGAATTACCTCTGAATTTGTTACATGTTTTTTAAAAAAAGAACTCCTAATGAGTGGATTTTGTGTCCGACGCTAGGGGGTCACTTCAGTATTTCAGGACGGACTAGGTATTTACAAGCCAAACCTAAAACTTTCCTGCATCGTAATCGTTAACAAGGTTGCCGACATCGACTAGTCGTTTAATCATTTTTTTACAATCCTCATACTCAAGCTTCCTGAAAATGATGTTGCGATTCTTTTCATTATTTTTGTTCGTACATTGTTCCAACAATTCCTGAGGAATTACAGCGGAGAATTACCGATGAGTTGTGGGTTCGGTATGTTGGAGTGAAATGGGTATAGACAATCACCCAATCACAAATCGAAGAAAATACAAAAGTTTGTGGAGGCAATAAATTCAGAATCTGAAGCCAATCCAAAAGGAAAATTAAAGCTAAAACTTTTCTTCAGCATTAAATCCTGATGACAAGAGTGAGGCGATTGCGACTCATTGAATTTCTTACTATTTGGAGATGGGCGCGTGGGCAATCTCCTTACTCTCCACCTCCAAGTGAATGAACATAAAGAGAAAGTTGTTTGATGGTATTGTCATCTAATCTCCCAATCCAGTAAGGCATTACACCATTGCGTGCGTAATGAGTGGTGAAGAGAATATCTTCTTTTGTTCCACCGTAAAGCCAGATCGCATCTGCTAAATTTGGCGCTCCAAGACTGCGGTCGCCCACTCCTCCAGCCTTGTGACATGCTACACAATTGGCTTTGAAAGTTTTTTCTCCTTCTAGAATTCTTGTGCCAGAATCTTGTGAAGCCTTGTTAGACAGCGACAAGACATATTCTGCAACAGCCTCAATTTCATCTTTCTTCAAAACTTTATCGAGCCCAAAAGATGGCATTTGATTGGAACGAGTTTTGTCGTGAGCAGAGCGAATGCCGAATTTAATGGTTTGGTAAATGTCGGTAACTTTTCCGCCCCAAAGCCAATCATCATCATTTAGGTTGGGAAAGCCTTTGCTACCGGCAGCTCCTGTTCCGTGACAAGCGGCACAATTTTCTTTGAAAGCAACACGTCCGCCATTGAGCGCGAATTCCATTAACTCTGGATTTTTCTGAATTTCTTCGAGGGTAAGTTTAGAAATTTTTTCGAGGGGAATTTTTTTCTTCTCATCAATTTCCAGTTGAGAGTCTGCCAACTGAGACTGCTGCGACCAACCTAAAATACCTTTACTATTGCCAGAAGTTGTTGGCCAAGTTGGATAAAAGAACCAATAAACAACCGCCCAAATTATGCAAATGAGCCAAACAATTAACCACCAACGCGGGGCTGGAACGTCATACTCACCAATACCGTCCCATTTGTGACCAGTAATACTTGGAACGTTTGAAGTCTTTTTAGATTTCTCCTCGTGATCAGGTTGAATATTTTCTTTCTCGGTTATTTGTTTTTTTGGCATTTGTCTTCTTGGTCTTGAAATGGGATCTGTGAATAAAGATCGAACTTCTTTTTCGTTCCCCTCTTAAACACTGCAAAAACGATGTAGCAAAAAGTTAGAAAGAAAAATAAAGTCGCAATTGTTGGTGCGTTGGTGATCAGAAGTTCTTTCATTTTTTCTATTTTACTTTTTTAAAATTTCCTTCGCTTCCACATGTTCAAATTTTTTAAAATCAACAAAAGTACCTAGCGTTTGAAGATAGGCCACCAGAGCATCCATTTCGGAAACTTTATTCGGACTGCCATCAAAATCATGAACGTTAACTTTGCCGCCGTAGCGCTTCTGCAAGCCTTCTGCATCACGATCATTTGAGCCTTGAATCACTGCATCAGAAGTGGCATTTTGAATCATCTCATCGGTGTATGGCACGCCGAGCTTGCTAAGAACTTCCATATCATCTGAAATTCCAGTAATTTGTGCTTCACGCTCAGGTAAAAATTTATACCCAGGCATGATGGATTCAGGAACGACATCGCGTGGATTGATCAAGTGACGAACATGCCATTCGTCAGAATATTTACCACCAATACGTGCCAAATCTGGCCCAGTTCTTTTAGACCCCCATTGAAATGGGTAATCATACATACTTTCAGCAGCTATTGAATAGTGCCCATAACGCTCAACCTCATCACGTAAAACACGAATTTGCTGCGAATGACAACCATAACATCCTTCGCGTTTGTAAATTTTTGCACCCACCAATTCAAGCGGCGTGTACGGACGCATGCCTTCAACCTTTTCAATTGTTTGTTCAATGCGAAAAAGAGGAACAATTTCAACAATTCCACCAATTGAAACTACGATGACGGTTAGGATTAGTAAGAGGATAGAGTTGCGCTCAATCTTGTCGTGATGTTGTAGCATGTAATAATGTAATTTATTTTACGCGACACGAGTCGCGACCCACGTTGTGGGGAACCCCATCTACCAGAGTAGATAGGTTCCAAGTTTTAAGTAACTCTGCTCTGGTATATTCTATTCCCATTTTGCGATTGGCGGAAGTGACATCAAGATTGCCTCCGTATTGCCTCCGGTCATAAGACCAAACTTAGTGCCGCGATCATAGAGAAGATTGAACTCAGTATAGAATCCGCGCTTCTTTAGTTGATGTTCACGCTGCTCATCATTCCAAACCTTGAACATGTTGCGACGAACTAATTTTGGAAATATTTCTAAAAAAGCCAGGCCAACATTACATGTAAACTCAAAATTTTTTTCAAAATCTTCTTCAAGATAATCATAAAAAATTCCCCCTACCCCACGAGGAACGCCACGGTGCTTAATAAAAAAATAATCATCGCACCAATCTTTAAATTTTTTGTAATAAGCTGGATCAGCTTTGTCGCAAGCAGCTTTAAATGCTTGATGAAAATCTTCAACATCCCCAGGAAATTCAAACATTGGATTTAAATCCGCTCCACCACCAAACCAGCTTTTTTCTGTGCAGATGAAGCGCGTATTCATGTGAACGGCCGGAACCAGTGGTGATCGCATGTGTGCTACTAAAGAAATTCCACTCGCCCAAAATTTTGAACTACTTTCAGTTCCAGGAATTTGTTTACGAAATTCTTCTCCAAATTCACCGTAAACTTTAGAAAAATTTACTCCGACTTTTTCAAAAACATTTCCCTTCATCAAAGATATTTCGCCGCCCCCACCCTCTCCAGAATTGTCTGAACGATCCCAGTTTTTACGCACAAACTTTCCTGGAGATGTAAATTCGAGTGGAATTGGATGATTGTTTGAAGCTAAATACTCCTCTTCAATTTTTTCAAACTCAGCACATATTTTATCCCGCAGATTTTTAAACCATGCGGAAGTTTTGTTTTTCTTTTCTACAATATTCACGCTTCAACCCTTACAAAAAACTCTCCGTGGCCAATCTCTATTTCATTGGCATTACAGACATTTTTTAAATCTTCCAAAATTTCCGTTAAATCTTTTTCACATCTTACTTCAATTTTTTTAACCGTAGTTTTCATCGAAAGATTATTTTCGGATTTAAATTTACGAACTTCTGCAATCACTTCTAGAGCGACTTCTCCGATGTCGTAGAATTTTTGACTAAACAATTGGTCGGGAAGTTTTGGCCAATTTCCCCTGGCGTGAATTGAGCCTTTTTTAGCAAATTCATCGGCAAAAATTGTAGAAAAAATTTCGTCTGTGATGTTTGGAATAAATGGCGCAAATAGCTTCAATACAGTGTTAAGGCAAATATTAAGTGTAATGATCGCGCTTTTTTGTTTGTCCTTAATTTCGTGCTTTTGTGTCGGAGTTAAATTAACGCCCACAAGCTTTTCAGCATCTAAGCCGTAAGAACGAACCTTGCAAATTTCGAGATAGTTGTCGCAAAAATCTTTCCAGAAAAACTCTTCAATCGCCTCACGCGCGCGGGCATATTCGAATTTATTGAAAGACTCGGTGGCTTGTTTGGTGGTTGCTTGAAGCTTAGAAAGAACCCACAAATCAGCGGCTTCGGTGATGTTTTTTGAAGTTGAGATTCCCAGAAATTTGTCACGCTCTAAGATTCTAAAATGCATCGAAGCAAACTTAGCGGCATTGAGTAATTTCGTTACCAATTTTTGCCCAATCTTAAACACGTCTTCACTGTATGAGGTATCGGCTCCCAAGTGTGAAGTTGATGCCCAATAACGCACAATGTCTGAACCTTTTTCCTCAATGAGTGCAGTTGGCGTAACTACGTTTCCTTTCGACTTGCTCATTTTGGTTTTGTCAGCAGCCAAGCACCAGCCGGAGATCATAAGATTTTTCCAAGGTATCTGAATTTCCTTTTCTCTTTCTGATGGATTTTCTCGTGGCTTTCCATCCTTATCCAGGCTATGTAGGTAACTTTTCGTTAAAGTGTAAAACGCCCAAGTGCGAATGATTTCGTGCGCTTGCGGACGAAGGTCTGCTGGGAAAAGTTTTTTGTGACGATCCGAATTTCCGAGATCAGTTTCAGCACTGATGCCTTTGGAGGAAAGTTGCGGCGAGATTGAAGAAGTCGCCCAAGTGTCCATGATGTCAGTTTCAGCGGTGACTTCATCGCGAGAGTAACCTTTCGGTAAATTGACGGTTGGATCGCAAGGAAGTTGATCAATATCAGCAACCAAAATTTTTCCTTCCTCCCCTGCCCGCTTAGAATACCAAACCGGAAATGCCACGCCGAAAAAGCGTTGACGAGAAATGCACCAATCCCAAGAAAGTCCGTCAATCCACTGATCGATGCGGACTTTCATGTATTCTGGAAACCAATTACATTCGGCGGCTTTGGCTTTGAGCTCGGATTTTTTGTCGAGGATTTTTATGAACCATTGCGGTACCACGAGGATTTCGATTGGAACTCCAGAACGCTCAGCACACTTAACAGCCCGGGTGATTTTTTCTGACGGTTTTGAAAAGAGGTTTTTTTCTTTAAGAGCTTCAATTATTGATGATTGAGCTTCTTTGATTTTTTTTCCTTCAACCAACTCTTTGTAAACCACAACAAACTCTTCAAGACTTGCACACTCGTCAGGCCTCATAGTTTTGTGAAAAACAAGACCTCGCGCCGCATTTTCCATTGCATCAAAAAAAGCTAGGTGACCATCCGATATCTCGCATCTCGACATCACTCCATTTCTAGAGATTGTAGGTCTGCCAACAACCGTTAAGCCATATTCATTTTGATGTTTTTTCCACCAGCGGATGTCTGTCTCATCGCCAAAAGTGCAACACATTACCGCGCCGGTTCCCTTGTCTAGCTGTACTAAATCATCAGCAACGATTGGAACTTTTACGCCAAAAAGCGGAGTGATTGCATATTTGCCGTGGAGATGTTTGTAGCGTGGATCTTCAGGGTGAACCATCACCGCAACGCATGCTGGAAGCAGTTCAGGGCGGGTTGTCATGATTTCAATTTTCTCGTCGGAACCGTCGATTGCAAATTCAATGTAGTTCATTGCGCCTTCGACCTCTTTGTCGACCAAGTCTGCTTGCGCTAAAGCGGTGCGGTCAGAGATGTCCCAAAAAACTGGCTCGAATTTTTTTTCAACCAAACCTTTGTGGTAAAGATCGAGGAAACTTGCTTGGGAAATTTTTTGCGACTCAGGGGAGATGGTTTGGTATTTTTGCTCCCAATCAACTGAGAGAGCGATCTCGCTGAACATGGCTTCGAATTCTTTTTCAGCTTCCTCAACAACTTCACGACATTTTTTTACAAAAGATCCATGGCCATTTTCGGCTTCGAAAATTCCGGCTTTTTTGCCGATTACTTTTTCGACTAAGCGCTCGGTTGGAAGACCGTTATCGTCAAAACCCATTGGGTAAAAAACATCCTTACCGGACATGCGCTGATAGCGCGCGACGAAGTCAGCTTGAGTATAAGAAAAAACATGACCCATGTGTAGAAGGCCAGAAACAGTGGGTGGAGGGGTGTCGATTACGAATGTCTGGTCTTTCGGTTTGTCATCTTTCCACTGATAAATTTTTTTCTTACGCCATTCACTCTGCCAAAATTTCTCGCGAGTTTTAGCGTCGTATTTATTCTCAAGGATTTTTTGTTTTTCTAAAGAGTGAGTTGCAATCGCCTCGCTCTCGGTGGGAAGTTTTGTCATTGGGTTGTAAAAACAGATGAGGAGGCCCTTTACTGGGACTGTCACAAATCCGCTTTTGCAAAAAAATTCTAGGCATTTCCTTTTTTCGTGACGCAGTTTACAAGCGGGTACATGAGGAGTGAAAAAAGGAAATAACGACGAATTTTGAAGCAAAAGGTAGGATTTGCGACAGTCCCTTACTCTAACTCGATTAAATCAACCGAATATCTTCCGAGGGCATGAAGATAAAGCGAGTTTCCAACAATGATTGGAGCGTGAGAAATTTGTTTTCTAGTGGAAATTGTATTTTCAATTTTTCCGTCAAACGGAGATATTAACAAAACTTCTCCGCGAAAACTTGTTACTACCAGCTTATCGCCAGACATTATAACCGCGTTGTAAATAATTTTAGTTTCAGACTTTTTCGCATTTTTAAAATTTGGTAATTGCGAAATCCATTTTATTCCGCCGGTTTTTTTGTGGATTGCCACAAGTTTATTGTCATTGTTGATGACGAAAATAAAGTCTCCGGCAATCCAAAAATCAGATATTCCAGCGATTTCCTTTTTCCACAGATAATGTCCATCTTTAGTCGCGATAGCCATCATTAAGCCACCATTTCCAATCGAATATAGAACCGCATCATTGACCACCGGGGTTGCATCAATATCATTAAGATAAAAATCAGAATTTGTAGCCTTGTTCAGATTTAAATCTTGAGACCATAAAACTTCGCCGGTTTTTTTATTGATGAAATAAATTTCTCCGGATGAGTAAGAGACGGCGATTGCGTCCTTGTAAATCACTGGAGTAGCAGAGCCAAAAATTGCGGTAGATCGCAGAACTCCAGACTGGACCCATTCCAACTTTCCATTGTCGACATTGAGTGCGTAGAGCTTGTTATCATTTGTTGCAAGATATACTAAATTTTCATCAGCAACCGGAGAAGAAAGCGGAATGGAGGAAATAACTTTTGACCAGATTATTTTCCCATCATCTTGATTTATAGCTACGATCTCGTTGGTTCCAGTAATCGCGAAGATTTTTTTATTTTTTAGATAAATTTTTGGGGTCTGGTAATTTTTTAAAAATCTTCTTGGGAAAATTCGGCTTTCCCAAATTTTTTCTTTGGTTTGAAGATTTCTGGCAGTAAGAACGCCGGAAGCATCGAGTAGGTAGATTTTGTTCTCTTCAATGATTGGAGAAAAAACGAAACGCTCTGAAAATCCAGATCTGTAGCCAGACCAGATTTGCAACACCTTCTTCAGAAGCGGCTTACCTGATTTTTTATGAGGGGAAAAATGTTTTTGAAAATTTTCAATTCTTTGATTTTGCTCGCTAGCTGAGCCATTCCAGAGAATATTTTTTTTTTGTGACGGGAGGGCGATTTGTGTTTTTTCTAAATCTTGATCAATCTTTACATGGTCAGCAACGAAGGCGGATACAGCTTTCTTTTTGTCGTAATCATCTTCTTTATCGGAACAAGAAGGGAGGAGAAAAAAAAGAGCTGCTGCTAAAATTATTTTAGGGGTCTTTTTACTTGCCAATTGATGAATCTTTATTGGCATCATCCTTACTCTCGTTTACCTTTTTTTGCGGTTCGAAGCCTTTTGAAACAACGATAACCATACCCTTCTCCGCTCTTTCTTTGAGCCATTGCGAAGAATCTGCAGCCTTCACTATTGATTCAAAAGCTGAGTATGAATTTTCTAAATTTCCTTTTTGCATTTCAAGAAAGGCTCTTTGTTCAACGATGTAATATCGAAGCGAGTCATTTGATTTTTCAATTTTGGCAATACGAGCTGAAAGATCTTCTTTGCTCAACTCCTCTTCATCTGACATCAAAGCTTTTACCATTAAGAGACCCGAGAGATCTTTTGCATATGAATGACAAAACCAGCAATTACTAATCTCTTGATAAACTTCTAATGCTTCAGATTTTTTCCCCTCTTCCAGTAAGAGAGCTGCATAGTAAAGAGATGCTACTGACTTTATTCCACCTGGTACAAAATTAGATTTATAAATTATTTGTAGGTCTTTTTTGGCCTCCGTTATTTCGCTCTTGTTCAAAGCGGCGTGTAGCATTTTTGAGAATTTTGTCTGCCTACTTTTATGAACAAAGTAACATGCGAGGAATACAATCAGAATGATCCCAAAAGCTAACGCAGCGCATTTTAAATTTTTGGAATTTTTTACAAAAAGAGCTGTAAGACAGGCTTTTGGACAGAGCTTTAATTTCATTTTAGTTTTGCTTTAAGACTTGTTTCAAACAGCAATCGAGCGTGTTTAGTAAAAGATAGGAAATTGTCATGGGACCAACCCCACCAGGGACCGGAGTGATTGCCGACGCAACCTTGCTTACATTTTCAAAATCAACATCACCGACTAATTTTGACTTTCCTTCCTGATCCGTAACGCGGTTAATTCCGACATCAATTACTAAAGCATCTTTCTTAACCATATCCTCAGTAATGAGGTTGGGAACGCCGGCAGCGACTACCAGAATGTCCGCTTGCAGACATTCTGATTTTAAATCTTTGGTAGAGCGATTGGCAATTGTGACTGTACAACTTTCAAGCATTAATAATCTTGCAAGCGGACGGCCAACAATATTTGATGACCCAATTACCAGAGCCTTCAAACCAGCTAGATTCAAACCTTTGACAGATTTAATTAAATGCAAACATCCGAGCGGAGTACATGGTATCACCGCTTTATCCTCACCGTCAATCTCTCCAATTGAAAGTTTTCCGACATTGGTCACATGAAAACCATCTACATCCTTGTGGTAATCTATGGCATAAATTACCTTCCTGCTATTAATATGTTTTGGCAGTGGTAACTGAACCAAAATAGCATGAACATCTTTGTTAGAATTTAGCTCTGTGATTTTTGAAATTAACTCAGCTTCAGAAGTGTTGCTAGGCATTTTAAACTGCACTGAATTCATGCCGACTGAACATGCCGCTTTTTCTTTATTGCGAACATAAACTTCGCTCGCCTGATCATCTCCAACAAGAATAACGGCTAAGGCGGGGGTAATTTGAAATTTCTTTTTGATCTCTTCAACTCGCTCCGAGATACTAAGCCTCATGGACTCAGCTATCTTCTTTCCATCTACAAGTTGAAACTGCGACATTAAAATTTATTCTTTGAGCAGCTTAGCTTCTTTAAAATATTTTAAAGCCCCTGGATGTAGAGGTGCAGAATTACCCTCTTTAATCATGTCATCTTTTTTGATTGAGGAAAAGACGGGATGCAAAGTTTTAAAATTATCAAGGTTTTCGAACGCTGCCTTGACAACGTTGTAAACTATGTCAACGCTAGTTTTTTCTGATGTAACTATACTGGCCTTAACGCCGAATGTTTCAATGTCAGCAGAGTTGTTGGTGTACATTCCACCAGGTATGGTAGCTCTAACGTAAAACGGATTGGACTGAATAATCCTGTCAACCGTTTCACGATCAATTGGAATTATTCTCACTTTGCAAACTTGTGTAGCCTCTTGCAACACGCCATTTGGATTGCCAGAAGAATAAATCATAACTTCGATCTTGCCTTCACACAATGCTTTTGGCTGCTCTTGCGGCTGCAAGTAAGTGATGTTAGAAAAGCTCTGAGCTGTCCAACCTTTAGTGGTCATGATTGACTCCATCGTGGCGTACATACTGGAACCTTTTGGACCAAAATTCACTTTTCTTCCGACGATATCATCAAGCTTTTTGATTTCTGACTTTTCTAAAACAGCCAGAGTAAAGGTTTCCGTGTAAAGAGAAAATACAGAACGTAATTCTTTGAACGGTTTTTGATCTGCAAAAAATCCAGTGCCGTTGTAAGCGTTATATTGCCAATTAGATTGCACGATGCCGAAATCTATTATGCCGTTGCGAACTGCGTTGATATTCGAAATAGAGCCTTCTGTTGACTCGACTGAACATCTAATTCCGTGTTCTTTTCTGCCTCGGTTTAAAAGACGACAAATCGCGCCACCAGCAGGATAGTATACTCCGGTAATCGCACCACTTCCGATCGAAACGTATTTTGTAGCTGCAAAGGATTCAGAGGCAGCAAGAAAAAGCAAAGAGCAAGAAATGGTGGTTAGGAATAATTTTCTCATTAGTTGAATCTGTTTTAAAGTTGCAAGAATCTGTGTAGGATAGCTATGTAAAACTGTAAGTAAAAGCCATGCGAAACCTTATGGCTACTACTAGAAACATCGTATAGTCAATGATCTGATCGAAGTTGGTAAAACGTTTTTAAAAGTCAAAATTTTTTCTTAACAAACCTTGGGTATGGTAAAGATCGAAAAAAATCTCGAACGGGGGTTTTGTACCACTAGCGTCCCAACGTCCGACCTAGAACAACAAGCCTTGGCGATGATCATCCTCACAACTTTTGTAGTTAAAGTCCGCGAAGAGCTTATTTACTTGGGTTCGTTCAAAAACATTCACGCTCAAAACCTGTAGAATTTCGTAGAGAG